>DATLZB010000228.1:0-32473 GCA_035574175.1 Hyphomicrobiaceae bacterium | reverse complement strand
ATGTACTCGGTCATGGACATGCCGGCGGCGCTCGACAGCGCGAGCAGCCGCTTCTTGAACTCCGGCTTGAACTTGAGGTTGGTCTGCTCGGTGCGCCCGGTGCGGGCCATGGCGCGCCGCTCATCGTACGGCGGCACGCGGGTCTCCCGGATGCGCCTGGCGCCGAGCGAGCGGTCGGTCTTGCGCAGCTTGCCGCGCAGGGCCGCCAGCATCTCCGCATCGTCCTCCGCAGCCATCAGCGTGCCCGCGCCGCTCTCCGTGTCTGCGCCTTGACGAGCGCCCACAGCGCATCGATTTCCTCGCGGCACTTGCCGTCGCGCTCAAGCTCGGGGCCGGTCTTGCCCAGCGTCATGGCGGAGATGTACGCCTTGCGGTAGCAGATGCGGGCCGGCAGCACCTTGCCGTCGCTCTCCAGATACCGCTCGGCCTGCTCCGTGAGCCGCCATGTCGGCTGCACGGCATTGAGCAAGAATGCGAACGGCTTGCCCAGCGTCTCGCAGATTTCCTTGACCTGATCGACCGCCTCGATGTCGATGGCGGAGGGGCGCACGGGCACGATTGCATAGTGCGCCATGTTGACGGCGGCGCTGATTTCGTCGATCAGCGCGGGAGGGGTGTCCACGATCACCCAATCGAAGCCCTCGGCGGCCACCAGGCCGATGGCCTCCTGCCCGCACGGCACGTCGAGCACGCGCGGATTGTCGGGCTCGCCTCGCAGCTCCCACCAGCGGGCGAGCGAGGCCTGCGGATCGGCGTCGATCAGCGCCACGCGGGCGCCGTCCTCCATCGCCCTCACCGCCAGCGCGGCCGCCAAGGTTGTCTTGCCAACGCCGCCCTTGGTGGCGGCGAGGGCGACGATGTAAGCTTGCTTGGCGCGCATCGAGTCGGCCTGCGTGGCGGATGCAATCTATCCGCACCTGATCAGGTAGATGCCGGATAGATGCTACATGCAATCTATCCGCGATCTACCCAGGTAGATGCGATCTACCTGATACTCTGAATTGCGTGGTCCGGTCAAGGGTTGAGCGGGTAGATGCCGGATAGATGCGACATGCAATCTATCCGCGATCTACCCAGGTAGATGGCAGATAGATTGTTGCTGCAATCTATCCGCGATCTACCTGGCATCTATCCGGCGATCTGTCCCCGCTTAGAACGTCTCATGCCGCACATACAACGTTCTCCGCTCCCGCTCCTCGCGACGCAGCCGCTCCATTTCCTGCTCATCCTGGATGCCACTATGGTAGCAGGCAGCCAGCATGGCGAGGATGAGGCCGGGCCATAGCAGCCCAGCGAGCGCAATCGCGAACCCTATCAGGCACAGCGAGGCGGCGATGGTCTTGCGCAGTCGGATCATGCCGTTCTCCTCACCGCTGCAACGCGCGCACCTGGAAAAGCATCGGCAACGGCCTTGACGGCCGGGTGCCGTTCGGCCGCCCGGGCGTCGGCAATGGCGGCGCGGATCACGTCCTTGTTGGCGTTGAACCATTCGAGCGTGCGAAGCACGCCGCGCATGTATTCGTCGTGGCGCTCGCGGTCGCGCTCCGTCATTACGCGAGACCGGACAAGCGACGGGTGCACTTCGCGATAGAGCTCCAGGGCGTACTGAACTTCCGCGATCTGCAGGGCAAGCGGAAGCTTGGGGCTGCTGGTCATGGCCGCGCCTCGACCGTGCCGTCCATGCGCTTGCGCCATTTGCTCGCCCGCGAGCCAGGCATTGGGCGTTTGCGCTTGGTGGCCTTGCGCACGGCCCGCTTGACCTTGGCGATGGCCTTGAGGTCGCGCCTGGTTTTGTTGGCGTGGTCCTCGATGGCGAGCGGCGTCATGTTGGCCGGGTGCGTCGGCCCGCCCCACGCCACCGGGATGTTGTGGTCCCAATGCACGCGGCTCTCGAACGTGTCGATGATCTCGCGCGCGGTCATGGTCAGCGCCTCGCGATAGGATACGATGGGCTCGCCGTTGCCGCGCCTGAGCATCAGGATCACGGCGGCGTAGCGTTCGTCCCGCGTGAGCTTGCGGCGCCTGTTCATGCGTGGTCGCGCCTCCGCCACCGCCGCCGCCAGATGGCATGCCAGGCCAGCAGAATGCGGCCGATCAGCTTCTGAAAGTCATGGTCGGTCATGGTGCACTCTCCTATGCGGCACGCTCCGTCCACGATAGCAGGTCGTCGGCCGCCAGGCCGTACTCGGCGGCGATGATTTCCTCGACCCTGCCGCACAGCGCATTGAAGCGCGCCTGCGACATCGCCCCGCGCTGGGGCGGAAAGCGCAATGATCGGGTCTCCTTGACCACGACGCAATCCGCGTCGGCCTCGATGAACACGTGGTCGAGCGTCTTGAAGCGTCCGACAATCTCCCTCAGCACGCGGCAGAACTGCTTGCTGTCCGCGCGCCGGCCGGTCATGCGCACGGTCGCCACCACGTCGCACTCGCCAGCCAGCATGGTCAGCCAATACCGGAGATGGTCCCGATTGCGCGGGCGGAACCAATGATCCTCGGGGTAATGGAGATACAACGCATCGACCAGCTTGAAAAAACGGTTGTGCTGAGGCAGCGACCGCGGCCGATCCGGCCGATAGGGGCAGTCGTGGCAGGTCGTGACAGCCTTACGGGCGGTTGGCATTTGATGCCTCCCGATCAGGGCGGGCGAGGGCGTCGCGGACGATGCCGGGATAGCCGATCTCACGCGACTCGCTGTCGAACGCCTCGACAGCGGCCTCGGCGACGGAGAGGCCGAGAGACTGGTCGGCCCTCGCCGCCGCCTGCTCCACAGTCGGATAGCAGCGCGGCCCACATGGCGTCGGCGTGCCGCCGCATGAATGCTCTTGGCCCGGCAAAATGTCGGTGTGGCACACGTTGCAGTGGGCCGCATTCGATTGGGCGAGGGCGTCGCGGACGATGCCCTCGTACTTTTTAACGACGCTGGGGCTCACATAGGGCATTAGATCGTCGGCAACGGTATCCAAGGCCCGCAAGAAGGCGTGCACCTCTGTCAGCGCCTCGATCAGCCTAGCGTGATTTTCAGCCGCGAGCGCGGCGTCGAGCTCGGCTTGTGTCGTGACAGTGATCATTGTGCCTCCCCATCCTCATCGGCTCGACGTAGCTCGCCGGCCAGCCCGATACGGCCAGTCGTGGCGGGCGACGACGGCCTTGCGAGGCGGCCGGATCATGTGTGTCCCCCATCTTGGCCCTTCATGCGCTCCAAGAGCGCCGGCGCAAACACCTGCTCGCTGGCAAGTCCATCCCAGCGCACAACCAACAGACCATCCCGACGCTGCCGCACAACCACACCAGACCGGCAGGCATCCAGACGCCGAAACTGATGTGCATGCTCATGTGCAATGCGAACCCGTTCCCCCGGCGTGAGCGCCCAGTCGTGGCAGGTAGGTTGAGCGCGGCGCTTGGTCATGGTATGTCCTCCTCGGCAAACAGGTGCTCGATGCCGCCGCGTGGCGCAGGTGCCTTGGAGAGTAGGGAAAGGGCGGCAGCTAGTTCCGTTTGTACGCGATCTGGAGTGACGTCGTCGCTCCACCGGCCGATGCTCTTGAGCCACGCGATGGCAACGTCGATGCTGCCGCACTTAATGACTTCCTCTCGCACGGCTTTCGCGAATTGCCTCTTGTAGTCCACGCACTCGGGGCACGGCTGCGTGCAATCCTCGCAACCGTCTTCGGCTGACGCACAAAAGCCATCGAAACAATCGTGCACGTAGCCTTCCCCACCGCAGTTCCAGCAATCCTCGTCATCTGGGTTTAGGCGACGATGCACGTCGTCATGGATGGCGTCGAGCAGTAATGCCCCGCGCTTGGTGTTATTGGTCATGGCTCAATCTCCGTTCCGCATTGGCAGTGGCACGCTGACGATGTCGCCGTACAGATCGGTAAGCCAATTGGTGACCGTCCGCATAGTTGGGCTGTCGTGGGTAGACGCCTTGATCGCGTCATCGATCTTTTTGCCAGCAATCGCCAGCGCGTCACGGAAACCGGCTTCATATGGAGCGTCCGTCGCAGTGGAATCGTGTAGACTCCACGCGATGCCGGCGGCGAGAGCGACCGCCTTCGTTACGTTAGGATTGGGCCGAGCGATCCATGCGCTGTGCTCATCCAGAACGCGCTCAACAGCGTCGTAAATGGTCGTGGGGACGGTTAACTTCTGTTGGCGATCAACCAATGCTTCACGAATGATCGACCAGTTGTTGACCAAGGCATCGCAGAACTCTTGATAGGCTTCCGCGCGCATCAGGGTGACGGCCTTCCATTCATCCGTCATAGGATCATCCGAGCCGCTCGCGCGCAGAGCATGCGCTCTGGACGCTAGTTGCTGAGCGCGACTGCTCAGGCGGTCGATCTCATCGATGAGATCATCGACATGAGCAGAGGCAGTCTCATAAACAGCAGAGGCAGTCTCATAAACGGTCATTTTGGAGGCTCCAGATAAGACTGATCCATTTGTTCCATCACCATGCGCTCGTACTCCAGGCGCGCCTCTTCTTGGGCCTTCTGTTGCGCGTAGAAGCAACGCCAGCACAGACCCCAATCTGGATCACCATCGGGCCAAACTTTCTGGCCACAGTGCGAACACAGCGCCTCGGTCCAACCTGGATGTAGCCACCACAGGCTCATGTTGCCTCCTTGCTCTCCAAATCCCGGAGCTGGTACAGGCGGCTCTCGTACTCGCCGCGCAGGTGCTCGACGTAGCTCGACGGCCAGCCCTGTATCTCCTTGGCGATGACGGGCCGCAGCTCGCGCAACGCCTCGGTCGAGGCAGCGCTGCGCACGAGCTGCGTGAGCTCCTTGAAGCGCTTGTCCACGCCCGTCTTGCGGGCGCGGTAGGCTGACATGGGCTTGGTCTCGGGCGGCGGCGCCGGCAGGGCCTCGCGCACCGGCTCGGCATCGATGACGTTGCGCTGCTCCTTGTCGTACAAGGCGAGCCCGAAGGGATTGCCGAAGGTCATCAGCGCGCGCTTGCGCGCGTCCGTCTCCGCCTCCTTGATGGCGCTCTCATGCGCGAGCCCGAGGTCGCGGTCGATGCCGTGGCCGGCGCCGATACCCTCGCGCACGACGGTGGTGCCGCCGGCATAGACGGTGATGCGCACGCGGGCGGTGTAGGTGACGCCCCAACCCTGGCCGTTGCCGACCGGACGCTGATGCTCGGACACCTTGGTCACGTCGAGCGTTTCGCTGCACCATTCCGAGAAACCGAAAATCCGGTTGCTCTCAGATACAACGTGCCACCCTTCGACATAGCTAAGCTGCCTTCCTGCCTGCGCGCGCTGCTTGACGTACTCTCTACGAAGTGGGGCAAGCAGCTCTGTGATTTGCTGGTCAGTGAACGCCATTATTCCGCCTCCGATGATAGGCGGCCTGCCGAATGCTCTGACATTTGCGGCACTGCCGATACCCCTTCGTGTCGATGTATTCGTGATCGGCGAAGGCGTGCCCGCGCGAACAGAATAGTCGCGGCTCGCGCAGGGCGCTTACTCCCCCACGGCGCGTGTTTTCGCGATTGGACACCGGTTCTAGATGTCTTGGGTTTACGCAGAGAGGGTTGCGGCACAGGTGGTCAATCTGCATGCCGGCCGGAATGACCCCAACGTGGCGCTCGTATGAAAGGCGATGAGCGTAGACGCGATCCGATCTCCCGATTGCCAATCGTCCGTAGCCGCAGCCGTTGGTTGCGCCGATCCACAGCCAGCAGCCGGTATTGGGCTCAGGCGACACCTTTTCCCAAAAGCGCTGCATCAGCGGCTTGAAGATATGCCCAACTCGCGGCGCCATTTACCGTCGCCGCCTCCAATCGTAGGGCATATCGACGACGAGATAGCCGTATGGATTGAGCATCTCATTGAGGCCGGCGAGCTGGGCGGCACGCGCGCGCACCCGCTCGACGTAGGCGGTGATCGCCTGCTCCAGAGCCCATTGGGCGTAGCCAGGATCGCGCTCCTGCTCGATGAGGAACACATCATCCATGGCGGCCCTCCGCCTTGGCGAGCGCTGCATCGACGATACGCCGCTCGCGCGGCTCGAGCATGTTGCGCAGGATGGCGTTGTCGTTGACCATCCGCAGGGCGCTGTAGAGCTCCAGCGCCGCATCGCGCATGCGGCCCTCCTCGCGCTCGTACTCCGACGACCAGCGCAGATACACGGACTTGGGAATGGCACGCTCGTAGCCCTTGGCCCGCAGCCTCGGCGTCAGCCGAGACGCAACGCACCAGCGGTCGGTGCCGCATCTGGCGCGCATGTAGGCCAGGAACGGGTTTGGAAAGTCGGTCGAGGTTGCGGTCATTTTTTCGTCTCCCCTTTATGCATGGCGCAGCGCGATTTCCCGCTCCGGGTGCGCTTGCCTCATGGCGGCCACGAACCGATCGTTCTGCTCCTGCCACCAATCACGCTGTGCTTTGCGTACCAGCTTGTTCGCCTCCGCCGGTGGAGCGCACTCGGGCAGGCCGGCGCTTGGGGCTGGGCATACGGGGCGCGTGATCGTGTGCTGGTCGAGTGCGGCACGGATGCTGGCGACGGCCTGCTGCAATTCGGCGTCTGTGCGCAGCCTGGCCTCGATGAGGCGCACCCCATGCATCACCGTGGTGTGATGGCGCCGGAAGCGCTGGCCGATGCGTGCAAGCGAGTGGCCATAGCAGCGGTTGGCGACGTACCAGGCGATATGACGTGCCCGCACGATCTGCTGGCAGCGCGTATCGCCGCAGAGGGATGCGCGTTCCAATCCGAGCAGGTCCGCCGTGACCTCCGCTATGCGCCGGATGGTGATGATCGTCGGCGTCATGGCGTCTCTCTTTGGCTCTCTCGGGCCGCTCTTTCGCGGCTCTCTCTTGCCGCCCTCTCGCGCTCCACGAACGCCCGGGCGGCCGCCTCGACCTTAGAGAGCAGCACGTGCATGAGGATGTGCTTGCATGCGGGGCAGTACTTGCCCTGCTCGCGCAGGTCGTCGAGGTACCACTGCGCCTTCAGCCGCGTGACCGGGTGCTCGGCCAGGGACGGCTCGGAAGGGAATGACGTTGTCGCGTCGTATCCCGATCGCAGGCCGAACCGATCCATCGTCTCCCGCAACTCGCGCGGGACGCGCACCTGCTGGTGCTCCGCTTGGACCGCCGTCGTCATCGGGGTCGCTGGCGCCGCGTCGCAGGTGCCAGGCCTCGAAGCCGGCAATCCATAGGCTTCCCGGCTCGCTGCGCACGTCGTAGGGGCACTCGCCGGGCCAGCCCCCGTTTCGGGCGTGTTGAAACCCTGCATAGAGGTATCCCGCGCGCTCACTGCTCGACAGCTCCTTCGCCATTTTTGCGTCCTTTCCGTGGGTTCGGACGCCGCCCTGAGATGTTGTGGCGTTCAATCTACTTGAATGATTTGTGTCGGTCAAGAGAAGAAAATGCAATCCCGCTGGGCGCGCATTTCGCGGGCCTTTACAACTGTGGGGGGATGGTTAATTTGTGCTGGGCGGAAATCAGCGGCGGCGGCGTGCGGGGCGCTGGCGCGCGGGCGGCAGGCGGTCCTGTATCGCGTAGGGCAGGTTGCTCGGATCGTCGAGGAATATCCAGTCGAGCGTGAGGTCGTACGTCTCGCAGAGCCTGATTGCCATGGGAACTGAGGGCAGTACCATGCCGCGCTCATATTTGTTGTACAACGTTGCCTCGATGCCGGCGCGGCGGCAGAACTCCTTTTGGTCGAGCTCGCGGCCCTCGAGAATGCCGACGATCTGCCGGGTGAGGCGCAGGCGCTCACCGACGGCGGCTTTGAGGGTTGTGTCGGCCTTAACCATGTGCACGCCGCCGGCCGCCCTCTTGACAGGTGATGGTAAACTGTTCAAGATGCTTGAATGGCACGGACAAAGCGGCAGCTCCTAAGATCGGTGCGCGAGGTCGTCGAGGCCTACGGCGGCACCAATGCCACGGCCCGCCGCTTCTCGCGCGCTCCCGGCGCTATAAGCGCCTGGATCGCGACCGGCTATATCCCGCCCGCGTATCACTACGCGATCCACATGGACATGTGGCAGCTCGGCAACGAGGTCGATCCATCGGTGTTCGGTTACCACGTGTACCCGCCGCTGCAAATGCGGCGGAAGGTGATCGCCTGACGCGCGGCAGCGTCGGGTAGTGCGGGGTGGCGGGACGGCCGCCGGCCTACTCCTCGGGCCGGCGGCCGTTAGGTGTTGGATGGCGTGTAGTGCGCGTGTACAACGGAGAGAAAATCGGGGGGTGAGTCGTGGATGGAACAGGTGGCAACATGCCCGTGCTTGCGGTCGGCGACACTGCCGTCCGGGGGCGGGACGGGATGGTGATCCTCATGGTGCAGACCAGGGATCGGCTGGTCGAGGTATCGTTGCCGCTGCGTCGAGCCTGGCGGCTGGCGGAGGCCCTGCTGAGGGCAGCGAACGAGGCATCGGGATGAGCTAGACCCCATGAAAAGCTGAAGCTCCGACCGTTGGCGCGGTGGAGCTTCTAAATTCGTCCTGGAGAGGGACTGGATGAACGGCCGTGAGGCCGTTGGCGAGCGTGCATTGCCCGACGCGCTTTATGGCACATCTCGCCGCGTCGGTCAAGCACGCCTCAGATGGAGCGCTGAGGTGTGGAATGAGTGCGAGCGAGCGGGTGATTGATGGCCGCGGCGACCGGCTGGCCGACGCGCGATACTGCATCCTGCCGGGTCGATCTGCCGACGATAAGCGCCTGTCGGGGCTGCACTATCGGCTGCTGTCTCACATAGGCCGTAGCAACCAAAACAAGGGGTGGTGCCGGCTGTCTCAGACCGAGATGGCGGAGCGCTGGGGGGTACGTCGGCAGAGCATCAGCCGGGCCGGCAAGGAGCTGGTCGAGTGGGGCTACATCGAAAAGCTCTCGCAGGTGGAAAGCGGCGAGAGCTTCTGTCTGTACCGGGTGATCATCGACCACCCTGGGGTGCAACCTACAGGTGACACTCCCCCGGGGGAGGGGGTGCAACCTACAGGTGACACTGGTGGTCCTCTCCCGGTTGCACCAGTGTCACCCCGTAAGGACACACTAACGATCAAGCGATCTAGCGATCATCCCCCTGTAGTCCCCCAGCGGGGGGACCGCGCCCACCGGCTGCCTGACGATTTCGTGGTGCCCGACGAGTGGCGCACGTGGGCAGCCAAGCACTCACCTGCGAACGTGGCCCGGATCGCTGCCGAAGCCGAGAAGTTCATCGACCACTGGCGCGCCACCGGGGGCCGGAAGGTCGATTGGCAAGCGACGTGGCGGAATTGGTGGCGGCGGGCCTGCGAGCAGGCTGGCCGCGCACCCGTGCCGGTCCGGCCGCCCGAGCGTCACGCGCATGCGTTCGCCGCGGCGGTCGCGCATCGGCCCCCGCCGCAGACCGCCGCGTCCGACCCGCCGGCGGATAAGCTGGTGCGACCCGAGCAATTGCGCGAGCTGGCGCGATCCATTCGTGCCGCTGCCGCACAAATGGAAATGCCCAAATGAGCCGCATTGAACCGCAGGAAATCATCGACTTTTGCGCCGAAATGTATGGGGTTTCCCTGGAGGAATTGCGGACGCAGCACGGCAGGGTGCGTGCTGAGCCCGGCAATATGCGTCCGGTCGGTGAATGCCGGGCCGTGGCGGTGTATTTGATCCGCCGGCACACCATGGCGACGCTGCGGGAAATTGCGGCGTTGCTCGGCCAATCGGACCGGACATGGGTCCGGGTTATGGGCGAGAAAATCGAGCACCTGCGGCGGCACGGCGGCGAGTTGGCAAATCGCATTGAGGCAATCGAGCGGCGCATCGACGATGTGCACGAAGGGCGCATGAACATGTCCACACAAGGCTATGATTTGGCGAGCAGATGCACTGTGCGTGGGCTTCCCTTCGATCGCAAATCGTGCGATACGGTGTATCGCGAGGCAATTGCTCGCAATCGCGATGGTGCAGGCCAATGACGCTGGGCGAGATCAAATCGTTGGTGGAAACGCGGCTCCGTGAGCGTGGATTTGGCCCGCATGCCTATCGCTGGATTGGTGGGACGCGATTGGCTATTAGCGTCGCCGGCGAAATCGAAATGATCGACTTTCGCGGGCGCCAGGCGAAAGCGAAATTCCGGGTGTACGAAAAGCTCGGAATGATCGAGGTGTGGGCGGCTCGGAACAACGCCGGGCGCTCATCGTCGCTTGCCAGGATGGCGCGGCCGAATGGCCCGATTCGCCGCGATGCGGAGCAGGCCGATCTGGAGGACGCCATCGAGGCGGCGTCCGCGGCAGCATGAGCGAGGAAGGCGACATCCGAGAGACCTTGGGCCGCTACGACCGCGAGCTCGTGGCGATCAAGAGCGTGCTGAGCCAGCAATCGGGGCTGCTGGAGCGGATCGACCGCCGCCTGACGGCGATGGAGGAGGATCGGGGCCGTGCCGGCACGGAGCTGCTCAAGCGCGGCGCGATTGCGGCCGGTCTGGTGTCGGCGCTGGTGACGGCTGTGACGTTCCTGGCCGCCGCTCTGATCGACAGGACTGTGACTCCGGCATTGGCCGAGATGCGCGCCGAGCAGCGGGCCGCCATGGAGACGCTGGCGAGCGTGGCTGCGGATCGCAGGGATGAGCTGCGCATGTTGCGCCAGGCTCATGCCGAGCGGATGGAGGACAGGTTGCGCGCGCTGGAGTCGCGGGTCGGATGGACGCCGAGGACGGTCCAATGAACGTGCACGTCAGGATGTGTCCGCACTGCATGCACAAGCATGAGCGGATCGAGGAGCTGGAGGCTGTGGTTGCCGAGCTGTTGGGCGAGCCGATGGTGTGTGTGGCCGGTCTGCCGCCCAGCGCGATGCGCGTGGCGCACCTGCTGAGCGCGCGCGGCGTTGCGACGCGCCATGCCGTTCTCCTCGCCGGATGCAACGGCGACATGCGTCGCGTCGATCGCCTGGAGTCCGGGAGCAAGATGCCGGACATCTGGGTGCATCAGCTGCGGCGCGCGCTGGCGCCCTACGGCATTGTGATTGAGACCGTTTGGGGGCGCGGCTTTGCCATGCCGCGCGAGAGCCGCGAGCGGTTCAAGGCGCTCGTGGCTGAACAGCGGCGGAAGATGGGGCTGGCGGCATGACGGCGGTGGTTAGGCTGGCGGCGTACACCGGAGCGCGTCCCGTGCCCAACATCGGGCGCGAGTCTCAGCTGGCCTTGAATGCGGAATACCTGCTGGACGATCCGCCGCTCGCGATTGAGGCGCTGGCTGCGGATGCCGGCACGCCGGTCACCTCGTCGAGCGCTCTGTCCGCGTCGGAGCTCGCGCGGCTGCTGCGATACGAGGTGCAGGTGGGCAAGGTGGTGCACTACGCGATCACGCCCACCGGGACGGTGACGGCGGCGAGCACGTCCCATCCGACGTTGCAGGGGCGCGGCCTGCTGCAATGGGGCCGCGGCTGGCGGGTGTCTCTGCTGGAGGCGAGCACGCCATGATGACGGGATTGGCGACCATCATAGCCACGGTCGGCGGCTGGATCGGCGGCGCGATGCCGGACGTGCTGCGCGCGGTGCTGGGGCATTTCGACCATCGGCGCGAGGTCGAGCTGCGCCGGCTCGATGCGGAGGCGAAGGCGGCGGAGCTGCAAGCTGCTCGAGAGCTGGCGGCCGCCGAGGCGCAGGGCAAGGCTGCCGTCGAGTACTGGCGCATGATGGCGGAGCAGGTGCGCGCCGACCGGGCGGCCTTCGCCGCGGCGCTCAAGGCGCAATCCGCGCCGACTGGCTTCACGTGGATCGACACGCTCAATGCGGCGGTACGTCCGGTGTCGGCCGTGACGACGCTGCTGGTGTTCTTCGCCGTGGTGGTGTCGGTCGCCGTCAGCGGCACGACACCCGAGTTCGCGCAGCAGATGACGGGGCTGTTCGGCCTGCTCGTGGAGCTCGTGGTGGGCTGGTTCTTCGGCTACCGCTGCTACACGGCGCGCGCTTCCAACGAGCCGTATTTCCCGAGCGCCGCCAGGATCGGCGCGGCTGTGGCCGGTTATGTCGAGGGCGGTCTGGCGAGGAGTCCGCGGGCATGAGGCGCCGGTTCTACGAGGTCAGGCTGCGCTACGAGCGGCGCAGCGCCCGGGATGGTACCGGTTGCATCCGAATTACGCTGCATGGGCAGGGCGAGGTGACCCTGCGCATGTCGCCGACGGATGCGGAGACGTTGGGCGAGGGTCTGATCCAGACGGTGCGAGAGGTTGAGCGCGCCGCCGCTGCCGGGGAGCTAGAGCCGTGAACAAACTGCTCGATGTGGCCTTGTGCGGGGTCGCGCTGCTGATCGCGGTGGCCGTGTTCTTGACGTTGGCGCGCTTCGAGCGCGTTGCCGAGCCGACCGAGGTGCCGGCGAGTGCAATCGTGAGACCGTGGGCGAAGTGATGGAAGTAGCTGCAACAACAGCAGAAACGACGATGAAGCGGAAGGGCAAGCCGCGCGGGCGGCCGTTCCAGAAGGGTCAGTCGGGCAACCCCGCTGGCCGTCCGAAGGGGTCGCGCAACATCATCTGCGAGAAGTTCCTGCGGCTCTATGCGGAGGATTTCGAGCGGCATGGGCCGCAGGTGTTGGCGGAGATGCGTCAGCACAATCCGACGGCCTACATGCGGATCGCGGTCGATCTGATGCCCAAGGAGTTCGACCTGGGCGACAAGACGATGGCCGGTCTGCACGGTCTGTATGCGCTGGTGAGGGGCGGCGCCCTGCCGAGGCTGCCGCGGGATGAGGATGACGACGCATGAGGCGGCTCGTGCAGATTGGCGTGCGGCGCTCGTGTCGGCCATCGAGCACGAGGACCCTCTGCTGTTTGCGACCGGCGTTCTCGGCTTCCTCATGCCGGGCGAGCCGAACCCGGGGCAGCGCCCGCAATTGGAGGCTTGGCAGGTGACGGCGCTGAAGAAATTCCGCCGGGCCTGGCGCCGCCGTTTCGAGCGGCCGGGCCGCCTGTCGATCCGTGCCGGCCACGGCGTCGGCAAGTCGTGCTTCCTCGCCGTTTGCATCCTGTACGTGCTCGTCTGCGCTGGCCCCGACACCAAGGTGCCGGTGGTGGCGAACTCGCAGGATCAGCTGCGGGACGCGCTATGGCCGGAGATCGCCAAATGGATCGCCCGGCTGCCGGACGAGGTCCGTGACGCGCTCGAATGGCAGAAGGAGCGCGTGGTCGTCCGCGAGGCGCCAGAAAGCGCATTTGCGGTTGCGCGCACCGCGTCGGTGCATCGTCCAGAGGCGCTGCAAGGCATCCATGCGCGCAACGTTCTGGCGATTTTCGAGGAGGCGTCCGGTATTCCCGAGCAGACCGTCGAGAGCGGCATCGGCACGCTGTCGACGCCGGGCGCGGTCGCCATTGCGTGCGGCAACCCGACCCGGGCGAGCGGATTTTTCCACGCCACGCACACGCGCTTGCGCGATGTGTGGGACACCATGGCGGTGAGCAGCCTCGATGTGCCGCGTGCGCGCGGTCACGTCGAGGACGTGATCCGGCTCTATGGCAAGGACTCCAACAAGTACCGAGTGCGCGTGCTGGGCGAGTTCCCGACGCACGACGACGACGTGGTGATCCCGCTTGAGTGGGTCGAGGCGGCGCGCGGCCGCGATGTCGCTATCTCGCATTGCTGGCCTGTGTGGGGTGTGGACGTGGCCCGCTTCGGCGACGACCGCACCGTGCTCGCCAAGCGGCAGGGCAACACGCTGCTGGAGCCGCCCATCGCGTGGTCGAAGCTGGACGGTCCGCAGGTGGCGGGACGGATCATCGCGGAGTACGAGCGCACCGCGACCGACCGTCAGCCCCGCGAGATATGCGTCGATGTGATCGGCGTCGGCTCGAGTGTGGTCGATCACCTGCGGCTGCCCGGCTCTCCGGTGCGTCACATCGTGACGGCGGTGAATGTGGCGGAGGCGGCGCCGAACGACGAGGGCGCGCATCGGCTGCGTGACGAGCTGTGGTGGCGCGCGCGCGAATGGTTCGCCTCCCGTGCGTGCACGATCCCGGCCGCGGGCTGTGAGGGTCTGATCGCCGAACTGACGACGCCGACCTACGATTTCACGGTGCTCGGCAAGCGGGTCGTCGAGAGCAAGGACGAGTACAAGCGGCGCATCGGTCAGTCGAGTGATGCGGCCGATGCATTCATCATGACCTTCGCCGGCGGCACGCATCTTCGTGAGCCGACGCGGCGCTGGAGGGACGAGGGGGCGGCGGCATCGCCGTGGGCGGCATGATCACGGACAGTCAGGCGGCGGCGATACGGGCCGGGTTCGAGGCCGGCATCAATGACGCGCGCAACGGCGGCTTCGGCGAGCCTGCGGAGTTCGTCGAGGCGCGATGGCTGGGGGTGATGCCGAAGACGGCTGCGCAGAGGGTAGAGGTCGTGGCGCGCTGCGTTGCGACGGGTGCCGTGCGCGGCTTCGAGCAGAGATTGGACAGCATGACGGACGGGCACTTGCGGACGGCCGGCCGCCTGTCCGGTATTGCCGCTGCGGAGTGGGCGCGCCTTGAGCTGCACCGTCAGATCAAGGCGGAGCGTCTGGCGGCTGGGCCGGTGCAGGACACGGCCTATCAGATCGCCCATCGGATCGTGCGGGATTGGCAGGTGCGCGAGCGCTTCATGTTGGGCCAGGCCCATGAGCGGTCGTTGGTCTCCGATATCGCGGTTGCGATGCGCAATCGGGTGACGCCGGTCGAGGCGGATGTGGAGCCCGCGCCAGCGCCAGAGAGCGAAGCGGCGGACGACAGGCCGAAGGCGCGTGGTGGCCGGAAGGGGGGTGCGTGATGGGCATCTCGGACGTGCGGCGGGCATTCGTCGATGAGCTTGGTCGCGACGCCCAGTGCGTGGCGTTCACCATGCACTATGCGGATGGCGGGCAGAGTCAGGTGTTGCGTGCGTCGATCATCGTGGGTGGCGAGGCACGCACCGTCGAGCGCACGGTGCCGGCGCTGGCCGATCTGGCGAGCGAGGCCCGCCGCATGGCGGCTGAGGCAAGGAGGACGCAATGATCACGCGCGAGGAGGCATTGAGGATCGCGGATGCGATCCGCGCTCTGATCAATTCGCGCCCGAGGACGCCGACGCGCGAGGAGATCGCCGAAGTGATCGTGTCATGGTCGTCGAGAGCGGAACCTGTGGGGGCAGCAAATGGCTAAGAATGTAGAGAACGCGATCCAATCGTACAACGTGGCGGTGGCTATCACGCCGTCCGATGCGACCGAGTACACGCCTCCGTTGGAGGGGCTGATGGTCGGCGGTACTGGCAATGTGGCGATCACCGACATGGCCGGCAACGTGGTGACGCTCACCGCTCCTGCGGTGGGTGTGGTGCATCGCATCCGCGCAAGGAAGATCATGCAGACCGGCACGACGGCCACCGGCATCGTGGGGTTGAGGTACTGACGCCGGAGGCTAGGCAATCCGACGGCCCAATATGTGAGACGAGCCATGGCCGAGCAGCCCGAAGACCTCGCGACCAGCGACAGCACCAAGGACGCCATGATGGACCAGCCCTCTGCGCTGTCCGCCGAGGCGCTGCTGCGTCGGCTCAAGGGCTGGTATCGCCTCGACGATGCTCACTCGCGTGAGTGGCGGGCGGAGGCGCGGCGGAATTACGATTTCGTGGCCGGCGATCAGTGGTCGCCCGAGGACCGGCGCGCGCTCGAGGAGCAGCAGCGCCAGCCCATCACGTTCAACCGCGTCGGCGTCATGGTCGATGCGGTGTGCGGAATGGAAATCAACTCGCGCCATGAGACCGTCTATCTGCCGCGCGGCATGGCGCCGGGCGAGGTCAAGGCCAACGAGCTGCTGACCGGCGCCTCACAGTGGATGGCGGACGGATGCGACGCCGAGGATCACCAGTCTGAGGCATTCCGCGATGCCGTGATCACCGGCATGGGGTGGACGGAGCAGGTGATCGAGCACGTCGAAAGCCCGCAAGGTAAGTATGTGGAGCGGCGCATCGATCCCCTGGAAATGCGGTGGGACTATCGGGCGCGCGAGAAGAACCTGGCCGACGCCCGGCGCATCTGGCGGGTGCGCAAGTATCCGCTCGACGAGGCACAGGAGCGGTTCCGCAGGCCGGACGGCCGGCCGTTCGAGCCGCACGAGCTCGACGCCGAATGGGCCGATCCGCTCGACAGCGATGGCGAGCTGAAAAGCCGCGAGCAAAAGCGCTTGCGCGAGAGCAATGCGGAGCAGCACGACCCCGGCGCGGAAGTGACCGTGGTCCAAGTCCAGTGGTGGGAATACGCCGACTACATGCTGGTGGCAATCCCGCAGATGGGGCCGGAGCCGCTCGAGCTGACCGTCGAGCAATTCGGCAAGCTCAAGCAGACGGCCGATGCGGCCGGCATCCAGTACATGGCCGAGCCGATGAAGCGGAAGGTCTTCAAGCAGGCTCTGCTGGGGTCGGTGATCCTCAAGATGGGTCCGGCCCCGTGCCCGGATCATTTCACGCTCAACTGCATCACGGGCAAGCTGCATCACACCAAGGGCACGTGGTACGGGCTGGTGGCCGCCCTCCGCGATCCGCAGATGTGGCAGAACAAGTGGCTTACGCAGGGTCTGCACATCCTCAACACGACGGCCAAGGGCGGCATCATTGCCGAGCGCGGTGCGTTCGAGGACGACCGTCAGGCTGAGCGAAGCTACGCTAGGCCAGACGCGATCACCTGGGCAAAGGACGGCTCGCTAAAGGCGGGCAAGATCATGGCGAAGCCCGGCGGATCGCTTCCGACGGGATACCTGCAAATGCTCGAGTACGCCATCGTGGCGTTGCGCGACGTGACGGGTATCAATCTGGAGCTGATGGGGCTCAGGGACGCCAATCAGCCCGGTATCCTCGAGGCCCAGCGCAAGCAGGCCGGGATGACCATCCTGGGCGTGCTGTTCGACAGCTTGCGTCGGTTCCGCAAGATGGTGGGCCGCGTGCGGCTCTACATGATCCAGCACTACATTCCCGAGGGCACGCTGATCCGCATTGCGGATGAGGATGGCGCGAAGATCGTGCCGGTCGTCAAGTCGCAGATCGACGGCGACTACGACGTGATCGTGGACGATGCGCCAACGAGCCCAAATCAGAAGGAGCAGGCGTGGCTGGCGATCCAGGGCGTGCTGCCCGCGTTCCGCGGCATGCTCACGCCGGAGGCGGCCGTGATCCTGCTTGAGTACTCGCCGGTGCCGTCCAAGGTGGTCGATGCCCTGAAGGCACTGCTTGCCAAGCCGAACCCCGACGCGGAGATGCAGCGCAGGCTTGCGTCGGCATCGGCGGCCGCCAAGATCGCGCGCGATCAGGCTGCGGCCGACAAGGATCGCGCGGCCGCCGCGGCGACGCGCGTCGATGCGGTGCTCGACCTCGCCCAAGCCGGCGTCATGGTGCAGCAGCAGGAAGCGGCTGCGCTCAAGGAGCGTGCTTTGGCCGCCGGCGCCGTCAGAGAGGCGATGCAACCCGAGATGCCCGCAGAAGCCGCCAGGATGGCTGCTGAGGGGCAGCTTCCGCTGCCGCCCCTGCCCCCTGACCTGCCTGTTGCCGGGGCGCAGACGGCCACGCCTGTCAATCCTGCGGTGATCGCCGATGTGCTGGCGCGCATGCGCGGCCAGCCGCCGGCGCCGACCGCCAATCCGAACGGTGCACCCACATGATGATCGACACGCAGACGCAGCCCGCCGCCGGCCCGGACGATTTCACGCCCGAGGAGCTGGCGATGATCGAGGTCATGAAATCCGGGGCGGTCGAGCCGGGCAAGTCTGACCCATCCTCCCCTGGGTCAGGCGCTCCCGCCCCGGCCCCCAACGGCGCCAATGGCGCGGCAACGCAGACGGTAGAGAAGTCGGACGGGGCTGAAACAGGTGAGGGCGCCGACAAGGCGCGGTCCGATGACGACGACGATCTGGACCCGGACGAGGTTATCGTCGACAAGGACGGCAAGTATCGGCGCAAGGACGGCACATTTGTCGCCAAGAGCGCCTATCTTCGCGCACGCGCTGACGCCAAGGCGGCCAAGCAGCGCATCACCGAGCTGGAGACGACCCTTGCGAAGGGTAACGAGCGGCTGGCCCAGCTGTTCGAGCGGCTGGCCGCGCCCGAACCCAAGGCCAAGGAGGCCGAGGCGAAGGCCGAGGAAAAGCCTGATCCCGAAAAGAACATCTTCGCCTACGTGCGTTGGCTTGAGAAGCAGGTCGAGACCACGCAGAAGCAGCTTGCCGAGAAGACGGCGGCCGTCGGCGGCCAGGTCAGCTCGATGCAGGCGGCGCAGGCGTTCCAGGCCGATGCCCTGGCCTTCACGGCGCGCCAGGCCGACTTTCCGAAGGCCTACGAGTTCCTGCGCAACCAGCGCATTGCCGAGCTCACCATCCTGAACGGCCTGACGCCGGAGCAGGCGGCGCAGGAGGTGCGCAAGGAGGCGCAGTCGCTCGCCATGTCGGCGTTCGAGCGGGGCAAGTCGCCGGCGGCCATCCTGTACGACATTGCCAAGGCGCGCGGGTATGCGCCGCCAGCGCCAGAGAGCAAGACCAGTGCGGAGAAGACGCCGGCGGAGCAGGTGATCGAGAACATCCGCAAGAGCAAGGCCGCGGGCGACACCCTGTCCGGCGGCGGCGGCGCGCCGCAGCCTGAGCTGACCGTCGAGCGGCTGGTCGCCATGAGCCAGGACGAGTTCGACAAGGTTCCCGAGCACATCATCCGCAAGCTGCTCGGGGGTGCGTGAGCGACATGGGCGCCCGCTCAGCGCAGCATACGCACGTGCGGCGCCGTGCGCACAATGGCGCCGTGGCGTGGACCGATGCCGAGCTGGTCCATCGGCTACAGCTCATCGAGCAGTACGGATCGACGGCTGCTGCAGCGCGTGCGGTCGGCGTTTCGGACTCCACGCTGCGCAACAGCGTGCGTGAGGCGCGTGCGCGCGGGCTTACTGCTCGCTCGCGTGTCGTCGATGTGGAGCACGTGCTGCGCACCAAGCTCCGGGTAGCAGAGGCGGAGCTGGCGGCGATCCGGCGCGAGAACCTGACGGCGGAGGAAATCCGCAAGCACATCTATGGGCTGGCGGAGATGACGCCCGATCCGCCGCGATGGATCGGGCAGAAGCGCCCATCGCGTGCGCCCGGCGTGCCGATGACGATATGGTCCGATTGGCACTGGGGCGAGGTCGTGCGCGCTTCCGAGGTCGGCGGCGTCAACAGCTTCAACCGCGCCGTGGCGCGCCAGCGGGTCAAGCGGCTTGTGGACGTGACCATCGACCTTGCCGTGCGCCATATGGTGCGTCCCCAGTATCCGGGCATCGTGGTCTGCCTGGGCGGCGACATGATATCCGGCACCATCCATGAGGAGCTGCGCGAAACCAACGACGGCCACGTGCAACAGTCGCTGCTCGAGGTGCAGGAGCAGTTGGCGATGGCGCTCACGGCCATGGCCGACACCTTCGGCCGAGTGTTCGTGCCGTGCGTGGTCGGCAATCACGGCCGCATGAGCATGAAGCCGCGTGCCAAGGGCCGCGTGTACGAGTCATTCGAATGGAACCTGTACTGCCAGCTTGAGCGATATTTCCGATCCGACAAACGTCTGCAATTCATGATCCCGTCCGAGAGCGATGCGTACTTCTCCGTGCTCGGACATCGCTTTTTGTTGACGCACGGCGATGCGCTCGGGGTCAAGGGCGGCGACGGGATCATAGGGGCCATCGGGCCGATCACGCGCGGGGCCATGAAGGTGGGGCGCAGCGAGGCGCAGATCGGGCGCGATTTCGACACGCTGCTGATGGGCCACTGGCATCTCTACATACCGCGCGGCGATGCAGGCAACGTGATCGTGAACGGCTCGCTCAAGGGCTACGACGAGTACGCCCGATTGTTCTTGCGTGTGCCGTACAGCCGTCCGTCGCAGGCGCTCTGGTTCGTCCATCAGGATCACGGCATCACGGCGCAATGGCAGGTGTACCTGGAGGACGCCAAGCGTCCAGCGCGGCCCGCGTGGGTGTCGTGGCAGAGCAGGGCGCACGAGATGAGGCTGGCGGCATGAAGCGCGAGGACTACATCGCCTACCATCGTCGGTGCACGGAGCGCATGATCGCCATCACGCGCGCGAAGAATGAGGACTATTCCGGCGGCAACGACGACCCGTTCTTCAATTTCACCCGGGTTGAGGCGCTTGGGGTGTGCGATACCGAGATCGGCTTCATCACGAGAATGACCGACAAGCTGTCGCGTATCGTGACGTTCGTGCGCACCGGCACGCTGCAGGTGTCGGAGGAGAGCGTCGAGGACACGCTGCTCGATCTCGCCAACTACTGCATCCTGCTTGCTGGATACATAAGAGCCAAGAGGGCGCGTCATGAGGGAGCAAACGGTGCAATTCGTGCCGCATCATCGCGTGGCCGAGTTCGAGGCGCGCGGCTGGCGCATCAGCGACGATCTGGCAGGCACAACGCACGGTCTCTATAGCGTGATCATGGTTGCGCCGGACGGACACCACCCTGTGGGGTCATCTTCTATTGACGACGCACCGGCCTCTGTGAGACACATGCGCCATGCAGCGGCAGACACCGGCGACGGTCGATAGCCGCAGCATCGTCCCGGCACGATAGCCGTTCCGGCCCGCGATCCTCCGATATGGGTCGCATGCGCCCGGCCGCAGACCTTGCGTCATGCCGTTCCGCCCGCGCCGCGATAGAGCGCAGTTCCCACACCATCACTCGTATCGGCAGGGTGCGATCCCATGTCTTACACGACCTTTGGCGTCAACGACGCCAATGCTGTGAAAATTTGGTCCAAGTATCTCGCAAGGGCCGAGCGCGACAGCCTCGACATCGCGCGCCTCATGGGCGAGAGCGAGGACAGCATCATCCAGATCAGGCGGGAGACCGAGCGGGGTCCGGGCGATCTGGTCAAGTTCAACATCCGCTTCCGCCCCACTGGTCGCGGCTTCACCGAGGGCCAGACCGCGGAGGGCAACGGCGAGGAGCTGTCGATCTATCAGGACAGCGTGGTGATCAACGAGCTCGGGCACGTGGTCTCGAGCGCATCGAAGAACACCATCGATCAGCAGCGGGTGCCGTGGGATTTGCGCCGGCAGTGCAAGGACGCGCTGGCCGAGTGGTGGCGCGACCGCCGCTCCGTCTCGTTCTTCAACCAGGTGTGCGGGTTCACGCCGCAGACCGATACGGCCTACACCGGCCTCAATGCGGTGGCGGCGCCGTCTGCGGGACGCAAGATCGTGGCGGGCAGCGGGGCGAACGACGAAAACATCACGTCGAACGACACCTTCACCGTCGGTCTGATCGATCAGGCCGTCGAAATGGCGACGGTCGGCAACTCGAAGATCAGAGCGACCATGATCGACGGTCAGCCGCGCTATGTCATGTACCTGCACCCCTACCAGGTGACGAGCCTGCGATCCGCGTTCGGCGCGGGCGGCTGGGCCGACATCCAGAAGGCGGCGATGGCCGGCATGGAGGCGAGCCGCAATCCGATCTTCACCGGGGCGCTCGGCATGTACAATCGGGTGATCCTGCGTGAGAGCCAGGATGTGACGCAGGGCGTCAACAGCTCGACGGGTGCCGCCATTCCGACGGTGCGCCGCGCCGTGCTGCTCGGCGCTCAGGCGGCGGTGGTCGCCTTCGGCAACAACGGGTATGGCCCCAATCAGTTTCGCTGGCACGAGCGACTGTTCGATCACGACCGTCTCCTCGAAGTATCCGCGTGGCAGATTTGGGGCTGCAAGAAGGTGCAGTTCAACTCGACCGATCACGGCGCCATCGTCGTATCGACCTATGCCGCAGCGTCGGCCTGACAGGAGGAACCAATGGCAACCGGAGTAGCAACAGGCACGCAGGCCAGGGTGCACGGCAGCGTCGGGTATGCCGTCCACACGCTTCAGAAGGAAGTGGCGTACAACACGCCAGACATCGGCAGCGGCGTGGGCTTCGATCAGTGGCTGCCGCAGAATGCGGAGATCATCCACACGAAGGTGCGCATCACCGAAGCGTTCAATGCCGGCACGACCAACGTGCTGACGGTCGGCACCAACGCCACGTCGTATGACAATCTGGTCGATGCGGACGACGTGAACGAGGGGGCGACGGGCGCCACCACCGTCTCAACAGGAGCGGCGTTGGACCTGTCGGCTGGGCCGGCCAGACCCTTCGTCAAGTACGCGCAAACCGGTTCGGCGGCGACAGCTGGGCGTGCTGTCATAACCATCGTGTACGCGCCGGCGAACCGGTGAGCTGGGATCGGTAGCGTGGCGTCAGCGTAGGGGCGCGTGCGTGTTGCGTCGCGCCCCCATGACGGCAGGTGAGCCATGTCAACACGCGACACGATGGCAGCCCGCATCGCCAACGAGCTGGCGCGCGACGATCTGACGACGGAAATCGTCGAGGCGATCAATACGGCCATCGCCGCTTACGAAGACGAGCGGTGGTCGTTCAACGAGAGCCGCACCGAAACCTTCGCGACCGTGCAGGGTCAGGAGTTCTACGGGGAAGGGCTCGGCTTCGATGCGATCGCGCGGCTGATCAAGGTCGACTACATCGCCATTGCGGTCGGCAACACCGTCTCGAAGCTCTGCCGCCGTGACCCCGAGGCGCTCGAGTACGCCAGCCAGTCCGGCACATCGACGGGCGATCCGTACGTGTGGTCCTGGTACGCGAACCAGATCAGGCTCTATCCGGTGCCGATCACGGCCGGACGCACGGTCCGCGTTGCGGGCATCTACAGGGTGGCTGCCCCGGCCACGGGCTCGGAGACGGGCAATCCATGGATGATCGAGGGCGAGCGGCTGATCAGGGCGCGCGCCAAGTGGGAGCTCTACACGAACCTGCTGTTCGACTATGAGGCGGCCGACCGCCTGATGCCGCAGATACAGGACGCGGTGGCGCAGATGGATCGCCGCCGGTCGAAGAAGCAGGGCACCGGGATCATCGAGGCGTTCTCGCTATGACGGTCATTCCATTCGGCGAGTGGCGGCCCGACGCAAACGACCTCAATGGTCGGCACACGCAGCTGGTGCGCAATGTGCGGCCGCAATCGGACGGCTACGGCCCGTTCCGGTCGCTGCGTGCGCTGACGGACGCGCTGCCGGACGTGTGCCGGGGGTATTTCTTGGCATGGCAGGACGACGGATCGGTCGCCATTTTCGCGGGCACGAGCACCAAGCTCTATCTGCTCAACAACACGACGCTCGCTTGGGAGGATGTGTCCGCAGGGGGAGGCACCTACACGGTGTTGCCTGCCACGGCGCAGTGGGAGTTCGTCCAATTCAACAATCACGTCATCGCGGTTCAGGCGAACGACGATGCGCAGGTGTACACGCTCGGGTCTTCGAGCGCTTTCGCCGATCTTGGCGGGTCTCCACCGCGCGCCGCGCATGTCGCCGTCGTCAATCGGTTCGTTGTGCTGTCCGGCCTGGCGAGCAATCCGAAGCGCATCCAGTGGTCCGGCCTCAACGACCCGACGGAGTGGACGGCCGGGGTCAACTTCTCCGACTTCCAGGATTTGCCCGACGGCGGCAACGTGCATCGAGTGCGCGGCGGCGAGCTGGGCCTGATCCTGCAACAGAATGCCGTGCGGCGCATGGTGTTCACGCAGGACGCCGACATCGTGTTTCAGATCGACCGCATCGCGGAGGGGCGCGGCAGCCTGGCACCGTATGCGGCGGTGAACGGCGCGGATCGCGCATTCTTCCTGTCGCAGCAGGGCTTCGTGGAGATGACCCTGGACGGCAACGCATCGCTCATCGGTGCTGAGCGCGTCGATCGCACGTTCTTGCAGACGTACGACAGCACCGCACCGCATCTGGTGATCGGAGCGGTCGATCCAGACCGTCATGTGGTGGTGTGGTCGGCCAAGTCGCTGGCCGGCTCGGAGAGCGCCTTCGATCAATTATGGTTGTACAATTGGGCGCTCAAGCGGTGGTCGCTGATCGAGGTGTCGGGCGAGTATCTGGCCTCGCTGGCGACGCCCGGTCTGACGCTTGAGGGGCTCGATGCGATCGCGCCCGGTACGATGAACGTCACCGGAGCCGCCAACAACGGCGCCGGTCTCATCCGCATACAGGTTGCCGATACGTCTCCGCTGACGGACGGCGGCTACTACACGCTATCCGGCATCGTCGGCACCACCGAGGCCAACGGCACGTGGAAGATCGGCATCGTCGATGCGACGCACTTCGATTTGCTCGAGGACACGGAGGGCAACCCGTCCGTGTTCACGAACGCCTATGTGTCGGGCGGTATCGTCGGCGGCAGCCTCGATGCTCTGCCGTTTTCTCTGGACTCCGTATCGACGGCGACACTGCCGGCGCTGTCGGCGGCGCTGCCCTCGCATGAGATCGGTCTGTTCTCTGGCGACCTGTTGGAGGCCGTGCTGGAGACGGCTGAGCAATCCGCCGTTGGGCGGCGCATGTTTGTGCGCGGGCTCTGGCCGATCACGGACGCTGCCGATGTGCGCGGCTCGGTCGGCCGGCGCGAGAGCCTGACGGCGGAGGTGTCCTACACGCCGGAGAGCACGATGAACGTGCGCGGGTACGTGCCGCTGCGGGCGGACACGCGCCACGCGCGCGCCCGGGTACGCATCCCGGCCGGGACGCAGTGGACCTATGCGACGGGTGTCGAGCCCGATGCGGTGCAGCGGGGGCGGCGATGAGATTGTGCGAGCATGTTGCGGATGCTGCTGGCCGCAAAGGGCCGCCCGCGCTCATTGAGGTAGCCGAGCTTGGCGAGCTCACGGCTGACCTGGCGCAGCGAGCGCCGTTGGCCGGTGAGGGGACTGCGCCGGCGAAGACGGTGCGCCTCGCGCACTACCTCTGGCCTTACCTCGGCATGGCTCTTGCGACCTTCGCACTTGCCGCGTTGCCGTCGCACGCGGTCTCTGGCGCCGCGAAGCTGAGCCACGGTCATCGCTTTGTCGAATTCCGCGACAGCGCCGAGCACCTGTCTGATCAACCGGGAGGTAGGACCGTCGTCGATGAACGAGCTGGGGCTGTCGGCGGCGATAAGCCGTATTCCCAGCGAGCGCAGCCGAGCGTAACCCACTTCCTGCACCATCAGGTCGCGGGCAAAGCGGCTGGCGGTTTCCACGATGATGGTATTGATGCCGTTGCCGGCGATGCGGTCCAGCATCGCAGCGAATCCGGGTCGGCTGTCAATTGGGTCAGCTCCACTCACTGCCGCGTCGTAGTACTCGGCGACGACCTCGAAACCATTGCTCTCGGCGAAGGCGAGGATGGCTTCGCGCTGGCGCTTGTCGCTGTCTTTGTCAGCGCCGACGTTCGTTGCGGAGGACGTGCGGAGATAGGCTATTGCTTGCGTCTTCTTCTTGACGTGCATCTTGCGAGCTTTCCTGGAATAAATAGCGAAACGCGTAAACCAATTCCCAGAAACAATAACAGGTTCGAGGCCAAAAATCAAGCAATTCCGGGCCGTTCGGAGGGGGTGGCATGAGCGGCTACTATCCTCCGATCGGCGAGACCATGCTGGTCAACATCGTCCGCGCGATCCGCAATCTGTACGAGGGCCGGTCCATCGCCATGGGCGAGTTCACCCTGGCCCCCAATGCAACGCAGACCGTCGTCATTGCGCCCAACGTCGGCCCGCAGTCGCGCATCGCGCTGACCCCGCGCACAGCGTCGGCCGCGGCGGCGCTGACCAGCGTCTACATCCCAGCTGCCAACATGGGGCAGGGCTCTTTCACCGTCGAGCACAACAGCCATGCGGCGACGGATCGGACATTCGGCTTCTTGGTGCAGGGGTAGCGATGCGGATCATGCAGGTGCATCCGTCTCTGCTGGGGGCGCTGTGGCCCAGCATCGGCCGCTGGCTGCTGTATGCGGCGCGGGCGCGGCGGCTGTCCGCGCCCGAGGCGCGCGCCATGCTGGAGGACGTGGCCGATCATGTGCTCGATGGGCGCGTGCAGATGTGGGCGGTGATCAGGCACGGCCCCGGCATCCCCGTGATCGGCGTTGTGCTGACGGAAATTCCCGATGGCGAACGCGTGCTGCGGATCAGGGGGCTGACCGGCGCCTGTTTCCTCGGGTGGCGCGACGCCATGCAGGACAGGCTGATGGCGATGGCGCGCGATCACGGATGCCGCGTCATGCGGTTTACCAGCGCCAGGCGCTGGAGCAGGTGGCTTCCCGAGTGGCGGATCGTCGCCCGGGCTGATGATGGCATGGTGTACGAGAGGGCGGTGTCGTGAGCTTCAACTTCGGCAAGCAGGAACAGACCTCGCGGCGATCCGAGCGTGCGCAGCAGGACCCGTGGGATGTGGCTATCCCGGGCTTGCAGGCTCTCATCAATCGGACGACGGCCGAAGTCGCCAACGTCGGGGCGACGCCGGCGCAGGTCGAGGCGGCACGCCAGCTCCGTGAAACGCTGGGCCAGGGCAATCCGTTCGCTGCCGACATCGAGCGGCTGACCGCCGATCTGTTCGGCGCGAACAGCCGCGCGCCAACGGTCGAGGCGGCCTACAGCGATCTGACCCGGCGCCTGACGCCGACGGCGGAGGGGCAATTCCTCGACTTCCAGACTAATCCGTTCGTCGAGCGCATGCTGCAGCAGGTCGGCAACGACATCACGCAGCGCGTCAATGCGCAGTTCGCGGCGGCCGGCCGCGATCTGTCGGGTGGGAACACGCAAGCCGTTGCGCGCGGCGTGACGCAGGGACAGCTGCCCATCCTAGCCGATCTGTACAACACGGAGCGCAACCGCCAGCTCGGCGCGGCGGGCGAGCTGTTCGATGCTGCCAAGACGACGGCGACCACGGCGCAAGGGCTCGACACCGACGCGCTGGCGACGCGCGCCTCTGGCATCGACGCGGCCAAGGCGGCGTTGGAGGCGCGCGGCTACGGTCCGACGGCGATCCTCGCCATCGAGGAGCAGCTGAAGCGCATGCCGGTCGACGATCTCCGTGCCCTGGCGGACATCCTGTTCGGCGCGGGCGCGCTCGGTCAGCAGACGGAGGGCACGGCGACGGGCCGCTCTGAAACGAGCGGCCAGGGCTTCGGCTTCAATCTCGGTCGGGTGCTCTTTGGGAGGCCGTTCTGATGGCGGCGTTGATGGACGATCAGTTGCAGCGCTCGCATTTGGCCGGGTTGCTGCTCAACCTCATCACCGGCGGACGGGCGTCCGGCGTGCCGGGGATCGCCGTGTCCGACGTGACGCCAGCGCCGATGCGGGAGGCGGGTGCGCCGGCGGCAACGCAACCGGTCCCGTTATCCCTGGCACCGGCCCCGGCCGGGCCGGCCCCGGCAACGGAGGCGGCGCCGCGCCGGAGGCCGTTCGATGGCGGCCTTACGGGATATCTGAGCAGGGTCGGCGAGCATGGCTTGCTTGGCGCCATCGGCGCGTCGCAGGAGGCGAACTCTGCACGCAATCAGACCTACGACGCCCTTGTGCGCGCCGGTCTCGACGACGCCACGGCGGAAGCCGCCGTGCGCAATCCGACGCTGATGCAAGCGCTGCTGCCGCGCCTGTTCGGGCCGAGCCAGCAGACCGCCGACATCCAGAACTATCAGTACTATGCGCAACAGGAGCGCGCGGCGGGTCGAGAGCCCAAACCCTTCGGCGACTATCAGCTCATGCGCAGCCAGGTGACGCACCTGCCGGCCGGCTGGGAGCGCATGCCGGACGGCACCATGCGCCCGACGCCAGGCGGCCCCGCCGATCCGGCGTATCTCGCCGAGGCCTCGGCGGGGCGCGCAAGGCCGCGGCAGTTCTCGCTCGGTGAGACGGACAAGCTGAGGGACGAGGGCACTCGCTTCGCCAATCTGGCGCGCGACATCGCGGAGTTCCGGCCCGAGTATGCGGGCTACATCCCGTATACGGGCAATCTGGCGATGGCGGCCGGCCGCAACTTGCCCGAGGGTATCGTCGGGCAGGACACCGCACGGGCGGCGTCGTGGTGGCAGAACTACAAGCGCAATTCCGAGCTCGTCGAGCGCCACGAGCTGTTCGGGGCGGCGCTGACGGCGACCGAGCAGGCGCAATGGCGCGCTGCCGACATCAACCCGGACATGCAGCCCGAGCAGATCGTGCGGAACCTCGAGCGCCGCCGGGAAATCCTCACGTCCGCCATGCGGCGCCGCGCCGATGCTCTGATCCAGGCGGGCTACGATCCGGCCCCCATCGCGGCGGCCTACGGCATCGACCTGCGGGAGCTGGGCGTCACCACCGGCCGGCAGCCCGGCTCGGTCAATCCGACGGCCGGCCGTCCGAGCAGCGAAGCGGAGAGCATCTTGAACGAGGCGCGCGCGGCGATTGCCCGCGGCGCCAATCGCGAGCGCGTCATTGAGCGCCTGCGCGAGCAGGGCGTCGATCCATCGGGGTTGTGACATGGCCTATCGGCCCGGCATGTTCGACGATCTGATCCCGCAGCAGGGGCAGGGTGCGCGTCCCGCGCGCGCCGGCATGTTCGACGATCTGATCCCGCAGGGCGGCCAGACCGAAGAAAAGCCGTCGTTCTGGCAGCGGCAGCGCGACATCGTGACGGGCGAGCTGCGCACCGAGTTTCCCGATGCGCCGGAGTTCCTGCCGGCGTTCCTGCGCACGGCCGGCGCCGCGACGCCAGAGGCTCGCACGGCGCTGATGGCGATCAATCAGTCGGCGGTTACCCCGGATGAGCGGGCACAGCTCGACATTCTGCGCAAGAACATCCAGGGCCTCGAGGAAAAGCGCGACCGGCACGGCAACCTGATGCTGCGGGCGCCGGGCATGACGGAGTTCGCCTACCTCAATAAGCCGGGCGCATCGGGGCGCGACCTCGACGAAGTGCTGACGCAGGTCGGCGCCACCATGGGGATATTCTCGCCTGTGGGTCTCGGTCGCAGCTTGCTGGCGCGCATGGGCATTGCGGGTGCTGCCGGGGTCGGCGCGAGCGCAGCGCAGGATGTGCTCGCCGAGCAGGCCGGATCGGAGCAGGGCGTCTCGGCTGCTCGCGCCGGGGTGTCCGGCGCCGTGTCGGCTGCGCTGGCGCCGGGCGTGCCGAGCAGCGTGGTGGGCGGGGTTGCTGACCTTACGCGCGCGGCGACGCAGCCGGTCGCTAGTTTTGTGCGCGGCGTGGTCAATCCTGAGCGCGAGGCGGCGCGACGTGTGGGCACAGCGCTGACGCGGGATCAGCAGGCGGGCCTTGCGGCATTGACGCCTGCGGATGAAGCGTTTGCCGCAGCGACGGGCCAACCGCTGATGGTGGCGGACTTCGGTGGCGCAACGACGCGGGCTCTGGCGCGGTCGGCCGCCAACACCTCGCCAGAGGCCCGCGGCGTGCTTGAGCGAGCGATCGACAGGCGATTTGAGACGCAGGCGGATCGTGCCGGAGAGTTCCTGACGCGGCTGGTGGGGCCGCCAGCCGATGCAGCCGCCATCTCGCAGGCCATGACGCGAACTGCACGCGAGGCGGTGACGCCGGCCTATGAGCGCGCGCTGGCGTCAGGCCGGCAGGGCATATGGCACCCCGACTTCGATGAGCTTGCCAAGGCAAAGCCGTTTCAGGACGCCATGAAGGCTGCCGAGCAGGCGATGGCGACCAAAGAGGCGGCCGGCACGGTGCAGACTGCCGCTACGGGATCGTGGGGCGCCCCGACGCTCGAATATTGGGATCAGGTCAAGCGGGTGCTGGATGACCGCATCAGCAGCCTGCGACAGGCCGGCAATCGCGAGGCGGCCCGCGATATCGCGGCGCTGCGGTCGCGGCTGCTGGCGACGCTCGATCAGACGTTTCCCGAGTACGCAGCGGCACGGCGCACAGCGGCTGGGTTCTTTCAGGCGGAGGACGCGCTGGAGGCTGGCGAGAAGTTTGCCATGCAGCGCTATGACCTCGCGGAAGCGAAGCGCGCCGTCGAGAGCATGACACCAAATGAGCGTGCGATGTTCCGGCAGGGCTTTGCGTCCCGCATGCTGGAGCGGCTGAACAACGTGGCCGACCGCCGCAGCATAGGCGCTCAGGTGGCCGGATCGAACGCGGCGCGGCAGAAGCTCGAAATTGCGCTCGGTCCCGAAGCCGCGCGCGAGATGGAGGCCTTCATGCGCGTCGAGGGCGTCATGGACCTCATGCGCGGCGCGATGCAGAACTCGACGACGGCGCGTCAGCTTGTCGAGCTGGGGATAGCCGGTGGTGTCGGCCTCTACATGGGCGGCGGCAACCCGACCGATCCTTCCACGTGGTTCACCGCCGGGCTGATCCTGGGCGCGCGCCGCGCCGGTGTAAGGATAGACGAGCGTGTCGTGCGCAAGGTGGCTGAGATGCTGGTGTCGCAGGACCCAGCGGTGCGTCAGCAGGCCATCAAGCAGGTTGCGCACACACCGCAGATGCTGAGGGCGCTGCGGTCGTGGGATGAGGCGTTTGTTGGCGCACCGCGCGGTGCGGCGGCGATGCAGCTCGTCCCTGACGGGGAGGATCGCTGATGTGCGTCTACACCAGCCGCTCTGAATTGAACACCAGCCATACGCCGAGCCAGAACGGCAGCGTCTGCCAGGCGTATTGGATCAGCACCGCTGCGATCAGGATCATGTCCATGGCGGCACTCCTTTCCGCTCCCTCTCTACATGGTTTGTGGGCGGACGACTATAGCACGAGGGCCACATGACCCCGGCATCCGTGCGATATGCCAATCCGGGCGCGATGTACCCTGGACCGTCCGCCCAGCGCTTCGGCGCCATCGGTGCCGAGACGATCGGCGGCGGACACAAGATCGCGGTGTTCCCGGACGCGGAGAGCGGCGCGGCGGCCCAATTCGACCTGCTGGCCTCGCGCTATGCCGGCAAGAGCCTCGCCGACCTGCTGCACACCTGGTCCGGCGGCAACGCGAGCGATGCCTATCTCGCCAGCGTGGTACGTGACACCGGGCTGCGGCCGGATACCGTCATCACGCGCGACATGCTGGCCGATCCCGATGTGGCCGTGCCCTTGGCGCGCGCCATGGCCAGGCACGAGGCGGGGCAGCCCTATCCCATGACGGACGCCCAATGGCGCGCCGCCCACGGCCGCGCATTCGGCTCCATTGCGCCAGCACAAGTTGCACAGGTCACACAAAATCGACCGGAGACGGCCGTCATCGGCGGCACGCAGGAAGGTAGCCAGCAGCCGCCCGAACGGCCAGGCGCGCCTTCTGAGGGCCAGCGGCAGGCCTCTGAGGCGGACCCCGGGCTCGCGCTGCCTCTCCTTGAGTTGCAGGTCCATCTGCCGACGTTGCGTCGGCGCCTTGCATCGCGGATGCGCGCGATGCGCGAGCGCGGAGGTATCGCATGACGGTGCACAAGTGGTCGAAGACCGCTGACAACAACGACACGGCGGACAGCACCATCAACTGGCGGGAGGAAATGTCTCCCAGCCTGGTGAACAACTCCGCGCGGGCCATGATGGCGGCCATCGCCAAGTATAGGGACGATCTGTCGGCCTCCCTCACCACGGGCGGCAGCTCGACCGCCTACACGCTGACGACGAACCAGGTCTTTGCCTCGCTGTCGGCGCTCGCTGGCAAGGAGCTGACCATGGTGCCGCACACGACGAATGGCGCCAGCGCCACCCTCAATGTGGACGGCACCGGCGCCAAGCCGTTGCGCGCGGAGACCGGCCAGGCGCTGCCCGCCGACGTGCTGGTGGCCGGCACACCGTACCGTGTCACGTACTTTTCGGCCACGCAGGAGTTCATTGTGCATGGCGTGACCGGATCGGCGCTCGATGCGCTGACATCGGGCAACAGCCCCGATCTGGTCGCCATCGAGGCGCTGTCCGGCACCGGCGCCCTCCGCCGGACCGGGGATGGCGCATGGGCGCTCGATACCCTGCAGACCGCCATTGTGCACACCGTCGATCGGGCGGGCAACGTGCTGACGACCGGTGTCATCGGCGACGTGCAGGTGCCGTTCGCCTGTACCATTCTCGGCTGGACGCTGCTCGCCGATCAGGCGGGATCGATCGTCATCGACATCTGGAAGGACACGTTTGCCAACGCGCCCCCGACGGTGGCGGACACCATCACCGGATCGGCCAAGCCGACGCTCACCGCTGCCGTCAAGGCGACCAGCACGACGCTTACGGGCTGGACCACCACCATCGCGGCCAACGACGTGCTGCGCTTCAATGTCGATAGCGTCTCGACCATTACGCGCATCGCGCTGATGCTGAACGTCAAGAGGTTCGGCTGAGATGGCTAAGGTCATCTTCCTCAAAACCACCGGCTCGCTCTTGCAATGGACCGTCCCGCAGGACTGGAACAGCCTCAACAACTCCATCGAATGCATCGGCGGCGGAGGCGGGGGCGGCGGTAATGGGCGCGGCGGGGGCGGGGGCGGCGCCTACGCCAAGATCACCAATCTGGTGCTGACGCCGGGCGCTTCCGTCTCGTATCGGGTGGGAGCCAAGGGATTGGGTGGCGGCGCTTCCGGCTCACATGGAGGCGACACATGGTTCAACGGCACCGACATGAGCAATTGCAGCGTCGGCGCCAAGGGCGGGCAGGCTGGACCGAGCGATGAGGGAGGACCTGGCGGCTCCGCGTCCGCCAGCGTCGGCAGCGTGAAGTTCTCGGGCGGCACCGGCGGCGAAAGCACACC
>DATLZB010000227.1:0-6510 GCA_035574175.1 Hyphomicrobiaceae bacterium | reverse complement strand
GGCGATGGTGACCGCCATCAGTTGACGGGCAATGAGGTGGCGCCGGCCTCGAACTTGAAGCGCTCGTCAGCCGGGATCGTCACCTCATGTCGGTTTCTGGCCATGCGGCGCCCCTTCCATCGCACCAGCCACAGCAGCCGGTGCCCCAACCAAATCTGGCGGCGTGCCTGTCCAGGGTCGACGATCTGGGAGGTCGGCAGCGGCTCGTTGAGTTCCCGCAAAATGGCGCCCAACGGCGGTTGCAGCTCATCCTGCATCCGGATCAGTCGCGCATAGAGGTCGGCAGCCGGGGTCAACAGCGAGCCGAAGCCGTTGCGGGCCTGAACCCAGCCAACGATATAGAGATTCTTGACGTTGTCGGGAAAGGCGCCCCCGTACACCTGAACGGCCTCGTTCTCCACCCGGAGCAGCCCCTTGGGCAGGAAGGGGAAACTGTTGTGATAGCCGGTGCCGGCGACGATCAGATCGTATTCGCCCGTGCTGCCGTCCTTGAATCGGACAATGCTGCCATCATAGCGGTCGATCTCGACACGCGGCTTGATGCGCCCGAGCCGTATGTAGTTCAGCAAGTCGGTGCCGTAGGTGGGGTGCCGCTCGAATATCTTGTGGTTGGGGCGGGGCAGGCCGTAATCGCGGTAGTCGCCGATCACGATGCGGATAATGGCGCGCAGAATGAGACGTTGCAGCCATACCGGCAGGCCCCAGATGGGCAGATCGCTGAGCGGCCTGCCGAATGCGGTCTTGGGGAGGAACCAGTAGCCGCTGCGCAGGCTCAGGTGGCAGGAACGGCCGACTCTCGCTGCCTCGCAGGCGATGTCGCACGCTGAGTTGCCGCCGCCGATCACCAGCACGCGCCTGCCCGCCAAATCGGCCGGTTCGCGGTAGTCCTTGGAGTGCATGATGCGGCCGGCGAACGCACCGGGGTAGGTCGGCATCCGCTTGTGCCAGTGGTGGCCGTTGCAGACCACAACGCCCTTATAGATGCGCTGCTCGCCGTCCTCGAACATCACGTGCCAGCTGTGGTCGTGAAGCGGGAAAGCGCGCTGAACCTTTTTGCCGGTTTCGATGTGCGCCAGCAGTCCGCGACGGACGGCGAAGTCCTCAAGATAGGCGAGCATCTGCCCGGCACTTGGAAAGTCCGGGTAGTCGGCGGGCATGGGGAAGTCGGCAAAAGCGGTCGAACGTTTGGAAGAGACGATGTGGGCCGTCTTGTAGACCGTGTGTCGCCACAGGCCGCCGACCCCGTCGTTGGCGTCGACCTGGTCATAGGCGATGCCGTGCGCCTTCAGCGCGCTCGCCATGCCGAGCCCTACCGGCCCGGCGCCGATGACCAGCAGCCTATCGCGCCGCATGCCCGCCTCGCGCCCCTCAGACAGCCTCTCGTGCTTCATGACCAGGGAACCAAATTGTGCGGTGGCAGGGTCCATCCACGCCCCTTCGACATCATTGCATGTACCACAGTTCCGCAGCCCCGGGGTGTGCGGCGATGTGTGCCATACCAACATGATGGCCTGGGCCGGATGCGCGGTGAGGTTCCGCAGGGAACACTTGCACGGGCGAGGCGATGGACCACGCTCGCTGCACGCTCCGCGGGCAGCAGCGCGTAAGGAAAAGGACTCTGGCGAAATCGGCAGGAAGGAGCGGGGAAAGCGGTCTCAGGGCCCAGCTTGGCGATGCTGGGCACCGGCGCGGATCTGGCTCAGGGTCCGGCGCGGGCTGATCGCCTCGGCATCGAGCTTGAGCTCGATCACGGCCGGTCTCGTGCTCGCCAGCGCCCGCTCGAAGGCGGCTGCGAAATCGGACGTGCGCTCGACCGTTTCGCCGTGCGCGCCGAAGCTCCTGGCGAAGGCGGCAAAGTCCGGATTGACAAGATCGGTCGCGCTCACGCGCCCGGGGAAATGCTGTTCCTGGTGCATGCGGATGGTGCCGTAGGTGGCGTTGTTGGCGACGATAACGATGACGGGCAGCGCGTACTGGACGGCGGTCGCCAGCTCCTGGGCCGTCATCATGAAGCAGCCGTCTCCGGCGAAAGCGAGGGCCGGCCGCTCGGGCACGGCGAGCTTGGCCGAGATGGCGCTGGGCAGACCGTAGCCCATGGAGCCCGAGGTAGGCGCAAGCTGTGTGCGATAGCCCTTGTAGACAAAGTGGCGGTGGAGGAAGGCGGCGTAGTTGCCGGCGCCGTTGGCGATGATGGCATCCTCGGGCAGCAGGTCGGAAAGTTCGCGCACGACGGCAGCCAGCGAGACGGCGCCCGGCATTGGCGTCGGCACGAGGCTTGATTCGTAAGCCACGCGCAGCTCGTCGCGCCGCTGACGCCAGGGCACACGCGCGGGAGGCTGCAAGCGGTCGAGCGCGGCGGCGAAGCTCGCTGCGGTGGAGACAATCGGAAGATCGGCGCGGTAGACGGAACCGAGCTCGTCCGCACTCGGATGAACGTGGACGAGCGACTGCTTGGGATCAGGCACCGCCAGCAGCGTGTAAAGGCCGCTGGTGATCTCGCCCAGACGCGCGCCGACGACGAGCAACAGGTCGGCGTCGCGAATGGCTTCGGCGAGCGCCGGCTCGGCTGCCACGCCGGCGTGGCCTACGTAGCAGGGATGGCGATTGTCGATGTAGTCCTGATAGCGGAAGGCGGCCGCCACCGGCATTTCAAAGCGCGCCGCGAACGTCTCGATGTGGCGCTGCACCTCCGTGCTCCAGCCAGGGCCGCCCACGATCATCAGCGGGCGCTGGGCCTTGGCAAGCGTCGCTTCGAGGCCGGCCACCTGCGGCTCGGGAAAGGCCGGCGCGGCCGGGTTGGCGGGCTTGGCATCGGCGACGTCGCAGCGTTTGGAGAGCATATCTTCGGGCAGGCCGAGGACGACAGGTCCCGGTCGCCCGGATAAGGCGCGGTGAAAGGCCCGGCTCACGTACTCCGGGATGCGCTCAGTCTGGCGGATGACCATCGCGTCCTTCACGAACGAGGAAAACAAGCCCTTGGTCTCGATCTCCTGGAACGCCTCACGGTCCTCATGGCCGGAGGCAGGCAGGCCGACGAACAGCACCATGGGGGTCGAATCCTGTTGCGCGACGTGGAGCCCGCTCATGGCGTTGGCGGCTCCGGGGCCACGGGTGACGAAAGCCACGCCAGGCATGCCGGTGAGCTTGCCCCAGGCATCGGCCATCATCGATACGCCGCCCTCGTGCCGGCCGGTGATGGTGCGGATGCGGCGAGACTCATAGAGCCCGTCGAGCGCAGCGAGAAAGCTCTCGCCCGGCACGGTGAAGACGGTCGAGACCCCCTGGGCCTCGAGCTGATCGATGAGGATCTTGCCGCCATGGCGCATGTGGATCCCTCGCTCTCCGCAAAGCCGCTTGCAATCGAGCCTTCGGTAAGCTTGTAGGGGATTGTCCGGCAAACGCGAACTAGGTTTGTGCCGCCGCGTCATGCGTCAGCTGCAACGGTCGTGCCGTTCCGGCGTCCGCCGCTTCGGCTTGCTCATCGCCTTGGCTGTCCTGTGGCCGAGCGCTGCGGCCGAGGAGCCGGCGAATCGCCAGAGGCAGGGGAACGGGGGCGTGCCGGTAGGCGCCTTACCCGACATCGAGCTTTCCTTGCGGAGCGACCGGAATGCCTATGCGGTTGGCGACGCGCCCGCCTACTATGCGCGCTCAAGTGCGGACTGCCACCTGACCCTCATCAATGTCGATCCCGACCGCAGCGCGGTCGTGCTGTTTCCCAACGGGTTCGAACAGGACAATCGGCTCCAGGCCGGCCGGGAGCTCAAGCTGCCGAAAGCCGATGCGCCTTACCGGCTGCGGCTCGTCAAGGCAGGCCGGGAACGGCTGATTGGCATCTGCAGCGAGGCGTCGCAGCCGCCGCCCGGCATCGTTCATGATTTCGAGCGCATGCGTTTCACCCTGCTTGGCGACTGGGACAGGTTCCAGGCATCTGTGGCAAACGGCCGAATGGACGAGCTTGCCGATGCGCGCGGCAGGCGTGCGGGCGAGAACGGCCGCCGCGGACACGACGGGCGGTTGCGCCAGCTGCTCCCCGATCGGCAGGGCCGGGCCGAGATCACCTACGAGGTGCGTTGAGAGGTCACACGCTGCTCCAGCGCTCCAAGGCGCGAACGCCGGCGATGCCGCCGACCACGATGGCGGCAAGCGTGAGAAACGATCCAACCGCAAGCGTTGAAACGCCGGTTATGCCCTGGCCGATGGTGCAGCCCAAAGCCAGCACGCCGCCAATGCCCATCAGCGAGGCGCCGGAGAGCGAGCGCAGGGTGTCGGCGGGGCCGGTGAACGAGGTCAGCTTGAAGCGGCCCATGAGGCGGGCGGCGAGGAAGGCACCGAACAGGGCGCCGAACACGGTGGCGACGCCGAAGCCGGGCAGACCGAGCGCGGTCATGCGCTCAAGCCACTCGAGCGTGTCGCCGACAGGACGGACGTAGGTGAGCGAGATCGGTGCTGTGGGCCGGTCTGCGAGCTCATCCCAAGCAAGACCGGTAAGTGCCCAGCCCGCAACCACGATCAGACCGACTCCGAAGCCGGACCAGAGGTGGGTGGGCGAGCTGGCGAAGCGGCCGTCCATGAAGCAGTATGCGAACACCGCAACGGCGATGAGCGCGGCGCTGGCGAGCTTGGCCGCGGCGGGGCTTGCGCCGGTCAGCACAGCGGCGACGTCGCCTAGGCTCTGCGTAGGTATGCGCAACTCCGCAAGCGGGAGGGCGGTCGCGCCTTCAAGCCAGGCGCGGGCGGGCCCCAAGAGGCCCCCCATCGCCATGTAGGCGGCGATGCCGAGCACGATCAGCGTGAGGAGCGCGCGCAGGTCGCCGCCGCCGGCGCGGGCGAGGTTGCGGCTCGGGCAGCCGCCGGCGAACACCATGCCGAAGCCGAACATCAGACCGCCCACGACGTGGCCAACCCAGTTGAGACTGGGCGCGAGGTACATGGATTGCTCGAGCGGCACGATGCCGGCGGCGGCAAGGCCCTGGGTGCCGACGAGCGCGGTGGCGGCGGCCAGCATCCAGGCACGGAAGCGGCGGCGATCGCCGAAGGTTGTCATGTCGGAGATCGCGCCCATGGTGCAGAAGTTGGTGCGATAGGTGAGAGCACCGAACAGGAAGCCGAGCACGAGACCGCCCAGCGCAAGGGCGAGCGGCTGGTGAGCGATCAGAAGCTCGCGCAGCGGGTCCATCTTTTAGGTGTCCGAAAGTGGCGCAGTCGGGCGATGCCCGGGATTTTGCTGACTGCGACACACCATTGCAAGGCAAAGCCCTTTACATGGGGGGCGATGCACCTTATTTGAGACCCTCGTTCAACGGCGGTCTCTGCTGGTTCAGCAAGCGCCATCTGGTCCAACTCGACTGGTGGAGGTCCCATGAGATGGAAAGATATACGTCTGCGACTGCGCTGACCCAGGCGCTTCAGCCGGATCGCCCGTATGTCGGACTAAGACCTCATGCCGCCGGCCGCGCGGCGCGCTGGTTTCTCCAGAACTTCCCGGGTGAGGTCGCATACGCCTACAAGGCCAACTCGTCCGTCTTTCTGCTCGGAGCGCTCTACGGGGCCGGCATCAAGCAGTTCGACGTCGCCTCGCTGGCAGAGCTTGAGGACGCAGCCACCATTCCCGGCGTCGGCATCCACTTCATGCATCCGGTGAAGTCGCGCTCGGCCATCCGGCGCGCCTATCACCACTTGAACGTGCGCCGATTCGCCCTCGACAGTGAGGACGAGCTCGAGAAGATTCTGGCCGAGACGGGGGCGGCCAAGGATCTGCAACTCTACGTGCGGATCGCCGTGCCGGCCAAGAACAGCCGCATGCCGCTCGAGCGCAAATTCGGTACCTCGGGGCAGAAGGCGGCACGGCTGCTGGTCAAGGCCCGCCAGGCGGCGGACGAACTCGGCATTACCTTCCACGTCGGGTCGCAGACGACCACGCCGGACTCCTACGTGACGGCGCTCGAAGAAGTGCGCAGGCTGATCGTCAAGGCCGGCGTCGTCGTCGACGGCATCAACGTCGGCGGTGGGTTCCCGTCGCGCTACGCCGACAGCCAGCCGGCGCCGCTGTCCTCGTTCATGCATGCGATCGGCGCCGGTTTCGAGCGGCTCCCGGTGAGTGAGGCTTGCCGGCTGTCGTGCGAGCCCGGCCGCGCGCTGGTGGCGGAGGCGGAGAGCCTCATCGTGCGCGTCGATGCCCGTCGCGGCAACGAGCTGTTCATCAACGACGGCAGCTATGGCACACTCTTTGATGCGGCACACCTTGGCCTGGTGTTTCCGGTGCGCCTCGTCGGGCGGAGCCGTAAGCCGACCGACCAGCTCGTTCCCTTCGAGCTGTGGGGCCCGACCTGCGATTCGATCGACCGCATGAAGGGGCCCTTTCTGCTGCCAGCCTCGATCCGCGAGGGCGACTACATCGAGATCGGCAACATCGGCGCCTATGGGCGGGCCATCGCCGGCCGCTTCAACGGCTACGGGACCTACGGCGAGGCCATCCTCGAGGACGAGCCGATGATGACGATGTACGGCGAC
>DATLZB010000226.1:0-19829 GCA_035574175.1 Hyphomicrobiaceae bacterium | reverse complement strand
GGTCCCGCCGGTAGACCGGAAAGCAGAGCCGCAGAGGCTGCGGCGCCCGCTAACAAGGCAAAGAAGCGTGTGTGTGCCGCCAGCGCCACTCTCAGATCTCGCCGATAAGCTCGAAGATTGCGGGAGCCCCCACTCGCCCCCGCCGCTGATTCTCAAGGTGACAATTGCGGCATTTGTGTTGCGGCGCAATCGAAATTGCCGGTGATCGACAGATGCCCGCGTGGCCGCCAGGGTGGATCAATTCGCTTGCCGATCGACGCCCAGCGCCGCTAGGCTTCATGCAGACTCTTGCCGAGGCGGGACCCATTTCGTGGAGCTGACCTTTTACCATTTGACCACTGTCGCGGCGGTCGCGGTGTTGGTCGTGCTGATCCTGGGGCTCGTCAATCTGTTGCGCGGCAAGAGCCCTAACCTGAGCCAGAAGCTCATGCGCTGGCGCGTTGGCCTGCAATTTGTGGCGATCATCATCGTGATGATCGCGTTCTACCTGGCGCACTAAGGCGAGGACGCCATGGTGGTCCTCAACAAAATCTACACGCGGACAGGTGACGACGGCACCACCGCGCTCGGCGACGGCGCGCGGGTGGCGAAGAACGACCCGCGGGTAGAGGCTTATGGTACGGTCGATGAGGCGAACGCAGCGATCGGATTGGCGCGCACGCACCTGGGCGCGACCGATCAAAATCTGGACGCCAAGCTTGCATGCATCCAGAATGATCTTTTCGACCTCGGCGCCGACCTCTGTGTACCGAGAGACGCGCTGAAAGCGGGCCGGGCGCCGCTGCGCATCAGCGAGGCGCAGGTGGAGCGCCTCGAGCGCGAGATCGACGAGATGAACCGGGTGCTTGAGCCGCTGCGGTCGTTTGTGCTGCCCGGCGGCTCACCGGCTGCTGCTGCGCTGCATCTGGCGCGCACCGTCTGCCGCCGCGCCGAGCGAGCAATGGTGGCACTCGCGGCAGTGCCCGAGGAGCCTGTCAACCGCGCGGCGCTTAAGTACATCAACCGCTTGTCCGACTTCCTGTTCGTCGCCAGCCGTTACGTCAATGACCACGGCCGGCGCGACGTGCTCTGGGTGCCGGGCAAGAACCTCTGAGGGCACCACGAAGCTCGAAAGGACAGGCCGTGTTCGTCCCCATCCAAGACGAGAACCCGCTGCGCAGCATTCCCATCGCCTATGTCACCATTTTGCTGATCGTGGCGAACGTGGCGGTGTTCTTCCTGCAAACCGCATCGGTCGACCCGCGGGCGGTGGTCGGCTTCGCGCTCGTACCGGACAAGTTCCTTCAGCTCGTGACTATCGGCGGGCCGGCTTTCGCGCCACCCGACGGATTCGGCGCGAGCACGCCCTACACGCTGCTGTCCTACATGTTCCTCCACGGCAACGTTTTCCACCTTGCCGGCAACATGTTGTTCCTGTGGGTGTTCGGCGACAACGTCGAGGACGCCCTGGGCCACCTGAAATTCCTCCTCTTCTATCTTGCTTGCGGAATGTTCGCCGGCCTGATGCACATCGCCATGCTGCCGACCTCCAGTGTGCCCCTGATCGGCGCCAGCGGGGCTGTGGCAGGCGTGATCGCCGCCTACCTGGTGCTGCACCCGCAGGTGCGGGTTTGGGTTCTTGCCTTTCGCTTCATACCGCTGCGCATCACGGCAGCGCTCGCACTGGGAGCTTGGATCCTGACCCAAGTCGCGATGGTGGCGCTGCCGTATCTCGATGCGGTGCCGCAAGCGGCGGGCCCGATCGCTTGGTGGGCCCACATCGGCGGGTTGATAGCAGGGGCTGTGCTGGTGGTATTTCTGCGGCGCCCCGGGGTGCCCTTGTTCGGCCGCACCGTTGGCGTGGGCGGTCAGAAGATCTCCACTTGACAGGGCCCTGCTGCGTCACCTCCCGGCGGCCGCCGCATTGCGCTGCAATTGACTTGAAAGCGGTCAGCGCATAACCTGCCATTTCGCAACTGCGAAGTGGGGGTTCGCGGGCACGGGCGGAACGGGCACAAGGCGGTCGCGGGCATTCCCGTGATGTGAATTTGTGGCAGACGGCGCGCCCCGCATCGCTCAACCAACAACAGCCAGATCGATGTTGGCCGTAGAGAGCACCGCCCGATGAAAATCCTTGTGCCGGTCAAGCGTGTCGTTGACTTCAATGTCAAGATTCGGGTCAAGGCCGACGGCTCCGGCGTCGAGCTGACCAACGTCAAGATGTCGATGAACCCGTTCGACGAGATTGCCGTCGAGGAAGCACTTCGGATCAAGGAAAAGGGCAAGGCCGAGGAGGTGATCGCCGTCTCGGTCGGCCCAGCCAAGGCGCAGGAGACCGTTCGCGCGGCCCTCGCCATGGGCGCGGATCGCGGTATCCTTATCGAGACGGGCGAGAGCGACGTGCTCGAACCGTTGACGGTGGCCAAGCTGCTTCATGCCCTGACCAAGGTGGAGCAACCGAAGCTCGTCATCATGGGCAAGCAGGCTATCGATGACGACTGCAACCAGACGGGTCAGATGCTGGCGGCATTGGCCGGTTGGCCGCAGGCGACCTTCGCCTCGAAGGTGGAGCTGCTCGACGGCGAGGCAATGCTGGTCACCCGGGAGGTGGACGGGGGCCTCGAGACGTTGAGGCTCGGCCTGCCGGCGGTGGTGACCACGGATTTGCGGCTCAACCAGCCGCGCTATGCTTCCCTGCCGAATATCATGAAGGCCAAAAAGAAGCCCCTTCAGGTCGAGAAGCCGCAGGCGTTCGGCGTCGAAATCCGGCCGCGGCTCAAGGTGCTGAAGACGGCAGAACCGCCCCCCCGCAAAACCGGCGTGAAGGTCGCCAACGCCGCCGAACTCGTCGCACGCCTGCGCTCCGAGGCGGGAGTGATCTGATGTCGGTCCTCCTGCTTGCCGAACACGACAACAAGGAACTCTCCAGCGCCACGGCAAAGGCGCTGACGGCCGCAAAGGCGCTGGGCTCGGATGTCCATGTTCTGGTCGCCGGTCACAACTGCCGGCCCGCGGCGGAAGCGGCGGCAAATCTTGACGGCGTCGCCAAGGTGCTCATTGCCGATGCGCCGCATCTTTCCCATCAGCTCGCCGAGGAGGTGGCCGCCGTCATCGTGCCGTTGATGTCAGAGTATGATGCGCTTTTCGCCCCCGCCACGGCGCGCGGCAAGAACACGCTACCGCGCGTCGCTGCCCTCCTCGACGTGATGCAGGTCTCCGACATCATCACGGTCAAGGCGCCTGATACCTTCGAGCGGCCTATCTATGCCGGCAATGCCATCGAGACGGTTCAGGCAACGGATGCCAAGAAGGTTGTCACCGTCCGTACCGCAGCATTTGCCGCATCGCCCGCGCGCTCGGATGGTGCGGCGCCGGTCGAGGCGGTGGCGGTACCGGCGGCCGTCGGCCTGTCGCGTTTCGAAAAGGCGGAGATCGCCAAGTCGGACCGGCCCGAGTTAACAGCGGCCCGCATCGTCATCTCCGGTGGGCGCGGCATGCAGTCGGCCGAGAACTTCAAGAAATACTTGGAGCCGATCGCCGACCGGCTCGGGGCCGCCGTCGGCGCCAGCCGCGCGGCGGTTGACGCCGGCTTCGTGCCCAATGACCATCAGGTCGGCCAGACCGGCAAGGTGGTGGCGCCTGAGCTTTATATTGCCGTCGGGATTTCAGGCGCCATACAGCATCTGGCTGGAATGAAGGACTCCAAGGTAATCGTCGCCATCAACAAGGACAGCGAAGCGCCGATCTTCCAGGTCGCCGACTACGGCCTCGTCGCCGACCTCTTCCAGGCGCTTCCGGAACTCGACAGCGAGCTGCAGAAGGCGGGACTTTGATGGCACTTCGGAAGCGACGGTGCTTCCATTCAACCAAGGACAACAACAAATGAATGCACAAACCAAAGCCAAAGTCCAACTGACGCCCCCACGTGCCGAGGCGATCCGCAACGTCGGCGTGATCGGTGCCGGGCAGATGGGCAACGGCATTGCCCACGTGGTGGCGCTGGCCGGCTACTCCGTGGCCCTTAACGACCTCTCTAAGGAGAAGGTCGATGCGGCCCTCGCCAACATCGAACGCAACTTGTCGCGCCAAGTGACCCGCGGCGCGATCAAGGAAGCCGACATGAAGGAAGCGCTCAAGCGGATCAGCTATGCGCCAAGCATCGCCGATCTCGCCCAATGCGATCTGGTGATCGAGGCGGCAACCGAGGACGAGCAGGTCAAGCGCAAGATCTTCGCCGAGATCTGCCCCAAGCTGAAGCCCGAGGCCCTGCTTGCTTCAAACACCTCCTCCATCTCAATAACGCGGCTGGCTTCGGCAACGGACCGACCCGAGCGGTTCATCGGAATGCACTTCATGAACCCGGTGCCGGTGATGCAGCTCGTCGAGGTGATCCGCGGCATCGCCACCGAAGACGCCACATTCGCCGTGGCCCGGTCTTTCGTCGAAAGCCTCGGCAAGACGATCGCCGTCTCCGAGGACTTCCCGGCGTTCATCGTCAACCGCGTGCTGCTGCCAATGATCAACGAGGCGGTATACACCCTCTATGAGGGCGTCGGCACGGTGGAGGCGATCGACAAGGCGCTGAAGCTCGGGGCCAACCACCCCATGGGGCCGCTCTAGCTCGCCGACTTCATCGGCCTCGACACCTGCCTGTCGGTGATGCAGGTGCTCTATGAAGGGCTCGCTGATTCGAAGTATCGGCCCTGCCCGCTGCTCGTGAAGTACGTCGAGGCGGGCTGGCTCGGCCGTAAGACCAAACGCGGCTTCTACGACTATCGCGGCGAAACCCCGGTGCCCACTCGCTGAGGCGCTATCGGCCGGCTCACGCCGCCCGTTTCAGGCCGATCGTTTCCCGTCGGTAGCTCAGTGCCTCGGCCACGTGCACGCGCCCAACCACGTCCTCTCCATCGAGATCGGCAAGTGTGCGGGCGACCCGCAGGGTACGGTGGAACCCGCGTGCCGAAAGGCCGAGCGCTTCCGCCGCCTGTCGCAGCAGCACGAGACCCGCCGCGGTGGGCATGGCGAACTGCTCGAGCGTTTGTCCACTGAGTTCGGCATTGGTGCGCGGTCCGCTGATGCCCGCCTTGGCCAGCCGCTCGCGCTGGCGCTGCCGTGCGGCGACGACGCGGCTTTGCACCTCGGCACTGCCCTCGGCCGGGGGCGGCAGGCACATGTCGGCTGCGGAGACCGCCGGCACCTCGATTTGAAGATCGATGCGGTCGAGCAGAGGTCCGGAGATGCGCGCCTGATAGTCCGCCGCGCAGCGCGGGCCGCGCCGGCAGGATTCGCCCGGGCCGCCGCCGCAGCGGCAAGGGTTCATGGCGGCGATCAGCTGGATGCGCGAGGGGTAGACGATGCGGTGGTTGGCGCGCGCGATGACCGTCTCACCCGTCTCCAGCGGCTGGCGGAGCGAATCGAGTACCTGCGGGGCGAATTCCGGCAGTTCATCGAGGAAAAGCACGCCCAAGTGCGCCAGGCTGACCTCGCCGGGTTTGGGCCGGCTGCCGCCGCCGACCAAGGCGGCCATGCTGGCCGAGTGGTGCGGCGCGCGAAACGGCCGTTCGATGCGAAGCTGCCCGCCCATCAGCTCGCCCGCCAGAGAATGAACCATGGAGACTTCGAGCATCTCCTGCGCATCAAGCGGCGGCAGGATGGAGGGAAGGCGCGCCGCCAGCATCGACTTGCCGGAGCCAGGCGGCCCGACCATCAGCAGGTTGTGCCCGCCGGCGGCCGCAACCTCGAGCACGCGCTTGGCTGATTCCTGACCTTTGATGTCGCGCAGATCGGCGAGCGGAGCAGAACCCGGCGAAACGTTGGGCTGCGGGCGGCGCAGGGTCTGCAATCCCTTGAAGTGGTTGATGAGCGACAGCAGGTGCGGCGCCGCGATGATGTCGAGTTCCTCACCCGCCCAAGCCGCCTCGCTGCCCGATGCCGCCGGGCAAATCAGGCCCTTGCCCATGGCATTGGCGCCAATGGCCGCCGGCAGGGCGCCCGGAACACCTCGGATTTGACCATCCAGCGCCAACTCGCCGATGGCCGCGAAGCCCGCCACGGTGTCGGGCGAGATCGCCTCCATCGCAACCATCAGGGCGAGCGCGATGGGGAGGTCGAAATGGCTGCCTTCCTTGGGCAAATCGGCGGGGGCGAGGTTGACGGTGGTGCGCGTCCACGGCATGCCGAGGCCGATGGCATGCAGGGCATTGCGCACACGCTCGCCGCTCTCGGCCACTGCCTTGTCCGGAAGTCCGACGATGGTAAACGAGCACTTGCCCGAGGTAATCCTGACCTCGACCTCGACCCGGCGCGCTTCGATGCCGACGAAAGCAACCGTTGAAATACGGCCGTACATTGGTCCTCCCCGCCGCTAGCGCCAACTCTAGAACAATTAGCGAACGCAGGCAAGCGCGGACCGCAGCGTCCCGGCGTCACCGGCGCCGATCGACCCTGGCCTCGATAGCGTCCCACATCAGCGCGGCGATGTCCGGCCCGCCGAACGCCTTGACCTGGCGGATGCCGGTCGGCGAGGTCACGTTGATTTCGGTAAGGTAAGGGCCGATCACATCGATACCGGTGAAAATGAGGCCGCGGCGCTTCAGCTCGGGCCCCAGTCTTGCGCAAATCTCGCGGTCCCGTTCCGTCAGCTCTGCCGGCTCCGCCCGCCCGCCGACGTGCAGGTTCGAGCGCGTTTCATCCGCGGCCGGCACGCGATTGATCGCACCTGCGATCTCGCCGTCGATCAGGATGATGCGCTTGTCGCCCTGGCGCACCTCGGGTCGGTATTGCTGCACCATGAACGGCTCGCGAAACACGGTGAGGAACAGCTCGATCAACGAGTTCAGGTTGGTGTCGCCGGGGGCCGAACGAAACACCGCCGCGCCGCCGTTGCCGTAGAGAGGCTTCAAGATGATGTCCTTGTGCTCGGCCCGAAAGGTCCTCACATCGTCGGGGTTGCGGGTGACGAGCGTCGGCGGCATCAGATCCTGGAAATCGAGCACAAACACCTTCTCCGGCGCATTCCTCACGTGGCCTGGGTCGTTGACGACGAGCGTCTTGGGGTGGATGCGCTCGAGCAGATGGGTGGTTGTGATGTAGGCCATGTCGAACGGCGGATCCTGCCGCAGCAGGACCACGTCGAAATCGGAGAGATCCTCGGTGTGCGGATCGGTGAGCCGGTAGTGATCGCCGACCCGATCCTCCACGGTCAGCATCGCACCCCGCGCGAGGAGCCGGTTGCGGTAAAGGGAGAGAGCGGGCGGCGTGTAGTAGAACAGCGCGTGCCCTCGCCGCTGCGCCTCGAGCAGGATCGCAAAGGTGGAATCGCCACGGATGTCGATCCGTTCGATCGGGTCCATCTGGCAGGCGACGCGAAGGCCCATGGCTCAGATTGGCTGCAGCGCGTGGCGCGCGTGGCGCGGAAGGCGGCCGGGAACGATCAATACCGCATCGAGGCCGATCTCGTAGTCGCGGTATCTGGGGTTTCGCCATACCCAGCGCTCGGCAGCCTGCGCCACCCGGCGCGCCTGGGCGTCGGTGACGGCGGCTTGTGCCCCCTCCAGAGTTGCCCGCTGCTTGACCTCAACGAACGCGAGCCGGCGGCCGCGCACGGCGATGAGGTCGATTTCGCCGAGGCGGGATTTGTGGCGCCGTGCCAGGATCCGATAGCCCTTGGCCAACAGGTAGGCGGCCGCGATCAGCTCCGCCAAGCGTCCGCTCCGTTCGCGCCTGCGTCGCCTTTCGCGCCAATCTCGCGGGTTGCCGTCGCGTCTGATCACTTGCCTTGTTTCCGCTCGAGCCCCAAAGCCAAATCGTACACGCGCGATTTCGCGGCGCCAAGCGCTTCGGCTACCGACATCACGGCATCACGCAAGCTCATCGTTTCGAGTGCCGTCTCAAGTTTGGCAAGGATCGCCTCGTCGCCCACCTCCGGCGGACCGGGCGGAGCCGCCAGGACGACGAACTCACCGCGAAGGTCCGTGTTCCTCGTCCAGGCGGCCAGCGCGGACAGCCGGTCCCGCCGCACCTCCTCGTTGAACTTGGTAAGCTCGCGTGCAATAGCCCCTGCGCGGTCGCCCAGGATCTCTCCAAGGTCATCGAGCAGAGACGGAAGCCGCGACGGCGCTTCAAAGAAGATGAGAGTGGCGGCAACGTCCTTGAGCTTGGCGAGCCGGGCGCGCCGCGCCTGCGATCTGGCCGGCAGGAAACCTGCGAACAGAAACGTATCGGTGGGCAGGCCGGAGGCGGTGAGCGCAGCGAGCACTGCCGATGGGCCGGGGATGGAGACGACGTTGCGGCCGTCGGCGAGCGCGGCACGGGCGAGCTTGAAGCCCGGATCGGAAATGAGCGGGGTGCCCGCGTCCGTCACCAGCGCCACAGACATTCCGGCAGCGAGGGCCGAGAGGATCTCCGGTCTCACCCGCGCGGCGTTGTGCTGGTGATAGGAGGCGGTGCTGCGCTCTATGCCGTACCGCGACAGGAGCTTGCGGCTGTGGCGGGTGTCCTCGCAGTAAAGCCGATCGGCTGAGGCGAGCACCGCGAGCGCGCGCAAGCTGATGTCGGCTAGGTTGCCGATGGGCGTTGCGACCAGATAAAGGCCGGGAGCCAAAGGCTTGGCCAGCAGGGTCTCCAACTCTGCCCGCAGGCGCCTGCCCAGCAGCTTGCCGGCAAGGTCTTGGGCCCCTTGCGACATCATGAACCTCCAGATTGCACCTGATTGCACCGGATCGTCGGTCGGCCGCCAATTAGCCCGAATTGGGCTGGATGTTGCAAATTGCGCGCACGATCTGCGGCCACTGGGGAGCCCGCGACTAAGCAATCGGGCAAATACGTGATAAAGCCGAATCGGGCTGCATCACGGGGGCAAACGGGATGAGGTTTTGTGCTGCCGCTCGGGCATCGCTGTGGGTTGTGCGCAACCTCCTGACGCCGGTCCTTGCAGGGATGGCGATTGCCGGCTGTGCGCTCACTGGAGGCCCGCTGTCGGGCCTGACGACAGGTGCGCTCACCGACGAGGAAGGTCAGAGTGGGACCGGGAAGCGCGCCGGCGTCAAAGTCGCCTTGCTGCTCCCGCTCACGGCTCCGGGACAGACGGCTTTCATCGCCAAGGCGATGAAGCAGGCGGGCGAGCTCGCCATGTTCGAGCACGACAACCCCTCGTTCCAGCTCCTGGTCAAAGACGACAAGGGAACGCCCGACGGCGCCCGCGCGGCGGCGGAGCAGGCGGTAAAGGAGGGCGCCGAGCTGATCCTCGGACCGCTGCTTGCGCCTTCCGTAAAAGCGGTGGCGCCGATCGCGCGCCAGGCAAACATTCCGGTGATCGCCTTTTCGAACGATCGGCACGTGGCGGGGCAGGGTGTCTATCTGTTGAGCTTCCTCGTTGAGCAGGAGGTCGAGCGGATCGTCGCCTATGCGGTGGCGCAGGGCCGCCGGCGGTTTGCGGCGTTGATTCCTGAGGATTCCTACGGCCAGCTCACACAGTCAGCCTTCGTTGCCGCTGTATCCAAGCATCAGGGTACCGTCGTCGCCATCGAACGCTACCACGCCCGGGTCAACGGTCTGCTCGAGCCGACCAAGCGGCTGGTCGAGGCCATGCAGCAGGCGGAGGCCGAGGGCGGGCCGGTCGACGCGGTGTTCCTGCCGGGCGGCCCTGAGACATTGCCCAACGTTGGCCCGCTCATCGCCTATAACCAGATCGACACGCGCCGGATCAAGCTGATCGGCAGCGGCGGGTGGGACTATGCCAATCTCGGGCGCGACGCTGCCTTCGTCGGAGGCTGGTTCCCCGCCCCCGATCCGCAGGGCTGGCGGGCCTTTGCCGAGCGCTTCGCCAAGACCTATGGAGGGACCGCGCCGCCGCGCATTGCGAGCCTCGCTTACGATGCCGTGAGCATCGCGATCGGTCTCTCCAAAGGACCGCGTGGCTCCCGGTTCACGACTGAGAACCTGACCCGCGCCAGCGGTTTCACCGGCATCGACGGGCCGGTGCGGCTGCTGCCCGACGGTACAGCCGAGCGCGGACTCGCGGTGCTCGAAGTGCAGAGTTTCGGCGCCAGGGTGGTCGACCCGCCGGCGGCAGTGTTCGGTGCTGCCCAATTTTCCGCCGCATCGCCCAGACTTAACTGATCCCGTCAGTCGCGACGAGCGCCGTTCGCTTCACGCGGCGAGCGTTGCCGGCCGGGCCACAGCGGCGTGGGCGGGGCGGGCGATATTCAGGGTAAAGATTTCCGCCGGGCGGCGCTGCAACAGCACAGCAAGCTCCTCGCGAAGTCTGCCGAGCTCGTAATCGCTGGCATCGAGCCGACGGCGCGCAGCGTGATGACATTCAATGGCGTGCTCGGCTCGCCCAATCACCTGCTCTACCGCACCGACCACGCGCTCCCACTGCGCCGAAAGCGGCAGCCGCAAGGGTTGGCGTTTGGGCGAAGCGCCGGCCTCGCACCGCTTGGAGCGGGATAACCGCTCGGTTGCAGGAGGAACCATCGCCAGGATGATCTGCGGTATGCTTAGCGCGTACACGGATCGCACCGTAAGTTCATGTAATAACGTCATATTGATCTAGTTTGCATACTCCGGCAAGGGTAATTCGACACACTTTCATCAAATTTACTTAGCGGTTCCATACACATCCTGGCTGGGCGTGTATTGAAGCAGGTCAGTCCTGAACTTCTTCTTAACGATCCCGAAGTTCACGGTGCAACTTTCCGCGCCGGACCTGCGGCCGAGCAAGACCTTCAGCCGCGGCCGCCGGGGCCTGTGTAACGGTAGTGGCCGGTGATCCTTGCCGCGAACAGCCAATCTTCGAGTTGCACACCGAAGCCGCGATTGTGAATGACAAACGGGGCTCCCGACGGTGCCATGCGGTCGGAAACGATGGCGATGTGAGAGTTGGAGAACCACCCGTCGGGCAGGTGATAGGTGACGATGTCACCTGGAAGATAGTCGCGCGGATCGTCGCTGATGGTCAGCCGCTGCCCCTTTTTCGCAAAGAAGCGCTGCAGCACCGCCACCCGGCGATGATCAATGTTGGTGTCGCCGGTGCCCACCCTCGCCTCGTGCACAAGCCGCTGCAGGTCGATGCCAAGCGCGCGATAGGCGCGCACCACCACGTCCGTGCATACGCCGATGTACCAAGGTACGTCCCCCATCGGATAGGGAATCTTGTAGTAGGCGGGACTGTAGAACGTCGGGGTCGCGGTCTGCTCGAGCGCAGCTTGGGCAAGCCGCACCCCGAAGGCAGGGACCGATCGCTGAGGGGAGGGGTCGGCCGCGTTCGCCCTCGGGCCCGTAAGGCACAGCATGAGCGCCGCCAATGCGAGCGTAGGCCAGGACATCGCAGCCGTTGAGGAGACGAGGAGCATGAGCCAAGCGTGAGGCCAGACGCGCTTTAATGCAAACGCGATTTCCTCATAGAGCCCACTTGGGCTGCAATCCCCGCTTTTTTCGGCTTGTGGAGCGCCTTCACATCGTCGAGGCTCAAGAGCGGGCCTGCATCGGCCCGCCGGCTACTCGGTCTTGGGGGAACCCCCCGCACGGCTCTTTCACGGTTTCTCCCGGATGGCGGCCCGCTTCAGAGGCTCTTCGTCAAGGCACCCCGCGCGATGTTCAATCCCAATCAGAAGCGGCTCCTCTCGCTCGACGGCGGCGGTATCATGGGGCTCATTTCACTGTTCATTCTCAAGCGCATCGAGGATCAGTTGCGGCCTCGCTCCGGCATGGGGGAGGACTTTCGCCTCTGTCACTTCTTCGACTACATCGGCGGAACCTCCACCGGTGCCATCATTGCTGCGGGCCTTGCTCTCGGCAAATCCGTCGGCGAGCTGATCGAATTCTATCAGCGATCGGGCCGAGCCATGTTCCGCAGGGCCTCGTTGATGCGGCGCTTGCTCTACCACGCGTTTTCGGCGGATCCGCTGCGCGAGATGCTGCGCAAAGAAATCGGCGCAGACTCGCTTCTCGACATGTCCAAGAGTGGCCGGCTTAAGACGTTGTTGCTCGTCGTCGTGCGCAACGTGACGACCGACTCGCCGTGGCCGATTTCCACCAACCCGAAGGCCAAGTTCAACGATCAGAAACTGCTCTATTGCAACATGAAGATCCCTCTCTGGAAACTTGTTCGGGCCAGTACCGCAGCACCGACCTATTTCGAGCCCGAGCAGATCGAGTTCGTGCCAAGGGACCCACGCTACACGTTCGTGTTCGAAGACGGCGGCGTGACACCCTACAACAACCCCGCGCTCCTGCTCTATCGAATGGCCACCTCGCTCGAGTACCGGGTAGGCTGGCCCGCCGGCGAGGACCGGCTGATGCTGGTCTCAGTGGGCACCGGCTCCGTGTTCCACCCGCTTCGCAACGCCAAGCTGTTTGGCCGCTCCTTGCTCAGTAACGCGCGTACCGTTCCTGGCACGCTGATGCGATCCATATCGGTGGAGAACGACATCAGCTGCCGCACCATCGGCCGATGCGTCCACGGCGATCCGATCGACAGCGAGCTTGGCAGCCTGATTCCGACGGGCGAGGTGGCACCGCCGCGACAGTTCCTTTATGCACGCTACAATCCCGACGTTTCGAGTGACGGACTGAAAATGATGGGACTTGACGACATAGATGCGCGGGCCCTTCGCATGGATAACGTGCGAGCGATCCCAGCGCTGATCCGCCTTGGTGAGAAGGCAGCGCAGGTGGTCGATATCCCGCGCCAGTTTGCGCCATTCATGCCGCACGACATTCGCTAGAGCGGCGAGGGACGCCAGTGGCCGGGGGCTCGGACAAGATCGGGACAGCACAGGCCGTGACGGTCGGCGTCACGGGACACAGGACAAATCGCCTGCCCGAGATGCAATGGCCGCGCTTGAGGAGCGAGCTGGCAACGGTCATGGCGCAGATCGAGGCCGAGCATCCGCGCCAGCGCTGCACGCTGATTTCAGGGCTGGCGGAAGGTGCAGACCAGCTGGCGGCATTCGCCGCGCTCGGGCGCGGCTGGCGACTTCATGCCATTCTCGCCTTCCACCGCAGCCGGTTCGAGAAGGACTTCAGCGGCCCCTCCTCCGTGGGCGAGTTTCGCGCCCTGCTGAGCGCTGCCCACCGCATCACGGAACCAGGTCCACGATGGCACATCGGTCGATCGGCGAACGAGGGCTATCACACCATGGGCACGGCCATGCTGGCCCTCAGCCAGCGGCTGATCGCGATCTGGGACGGAGAGCCCTCGCGCGGCAGGGGCGGTACCATCGAGGTGATCGAGCAGGCGCTCCGGTTGGGCCTACCGGTGGTGTGGGTACACGCCGCCAAATGCGTGCACCCGCAGGTCCTCCTGCCATCGACCGAGGCGAGGGGCGTCACCAAGGTGGATCAGCCGAAGCTGCGATCGAGGCCGAGCCACTCTCGCACGCGCTGAAGCGTCCAGCCCTGCGAGCGCAGGGACCTGAGCGAGGTGTCATGCGCGCTCTTGGCGAGCTTTCTTCCTCTCTCATCGGTGACGAGGCGATGGTGGTGATAGACCGGTTCAGGCAGCCCGAGTAGCACCTGCAGAAGACGATGCAACCCAGTCGCCGGGTAAAGATCGAGCCCGCGCGTGACGTGCGAGACGCCTTGGCGCGCGTCGTCGACGACGACAGCGAGATGATAGCTGGCCGGAACATCCTTGCGCACGATAATGGCATCACCCCACCGCGCGGGCTCGGCGGGAACCTCGCGGGGAGTGCCTTGCGCATCGAGTTCAATGAAGGTCAGCGGGCGTCCTTTGAGCACACTGCCTGCAAGATCGAGCGCCCGGGCCATATCAAGCCGCAAGGCGAACGGCGCGCCGCTGCTTCTGCGGCGAGCTGCCTCGCAGGCAGAGAGAACCTTATCGCGCCCCGGGTAGAGCGGGACACCGTCGGGGTCAACACCTTCTCCACCCCGGCCGGCGGCGGCGATTTCGGTCCGCGTCGCATAGCACGGGTAAAGCACGCCGGTTGCCTCAAGTTGCCGCGCCGCCTCAATGTAGACCGGAAACTGTTCGGATTGGCGCAGCACCGGCTCTTCCCATTGGATGCCGAGCCAGGCCAAGTCTTCTAGGATATGTTTGATGTACTCGGGGCGGCAGCGGCGCGTGTCGATGTCCTCGATACGCACCAGAAACCTTCCGCCGAACCGCTTCGCCATGTCGGCGCCGACCAGGGCGGACAGCGCGTGACCGAGGTGGAGCTCGCCATTGGGGCTCGGCGCGAAGCGAAAGACGGGTGGTGCTGTCATCCTGGACGACCGTGTGCACCGTGATACTAATCGCCCTCGTCGATGGCATGAAGTTCGGGAAAGCGCTCGCATGGGAAGGGTTCGAAGCGCCGGTCACCCGCCCATCATCGAGACCGAGAGTGACATCAGGGCGGGCGTACGCGAACTGCGCAGGCGGTGCCAGGTCATGCGCCGCGTCCACGATGCCGCGGGCGACCCTCCGCTGAGGCGCCAGCCGGCCGGTTTTGAGGGCCTTGCGCGCGTGATCGTGGCCCAGCAGCTTTCCGCGGCGAGCGCTGCCGCCATCTGGGCACGCGTTGCCGCGGCGCTTGCTCCGCTGAGTGCCGAGCGCCTGCTTGCGGCGAGAGAGCAGACGTTGCGCGGTGCCGGGCTTTCGCGGCCGAAGATCAGGACGCTGCGCTCGCTTGCGGCAGCTGTCGCCGAGCACGCCCTCGACCTCGACCGGCTCGCCGAGGCTGCCGAGGAGGAGGTGCACGCCGCGCTGTGCGCCCTGCACGGGATCGGGCCGTGGACGGCCGACATCTATCTCTTGTTTTGCCTCGGTCGCAGGGACGCTTTCGCCACCGGCGACCTTGCGCTCCAAGTGGCAGCCCAGCGTGCCTTCGATCGACCCAAGCGCCCCGACGCCGCGGAGCTGCTCAACCTGGCCGAGCGCTGGCGGCCTTGGCGCGGGGTGGCGGCTCGCCTGCTGTGGGCCTATTACCCCATGGTCAGGCGATCGGCCCTGAACGCCCCCGTCTAGGAAGGCGAGCATGATCGAACTCGATGGTCCGCGCCGCGAGCCGCAAGGCAGCTCTGCGCATAGCCTCGTTATCCTGCTGCATGGCTATGGCGCCAACGGGGAAGACCTGATCGCGCTTGCCGACGCCTGGCAGGGGCAGCTCCCGCACACGGTCTTTGTCTCGCCCAATGCGCCGGAGCGATTGCCGTTCGTTGCTGCCAGCGCCTTTCAGTGGTTCCCGCTCACGTTGCGTGATCCCGACGAGTACATTCGTGGCGCGTTGGCCGTAGCGCCTGTCCTCCAACGCTTTATCGATGCGCAGTTGGCACGGTACCGTCTCGATCCGCACCGCCTTGCGCTGGTCGGTTTCAGCCAAGGCACGATGATGGCGCTGCACGTTGGGCTGCGCCGCGCCAATGCTCCCGCAGCGATCGTCGGGTTCTCCGGCGTGATCGCCGGACCGGACCGTCTTTCAGCCGAGCTGGCCTGCCGGCCGCCGGTTCTGCTCATCCATGGCGCAGCCGACGAGGTGATCCCGGTCGAGGCCTGTCACCTGACGCGCGAGACGCTGGCCGCCGCCGGGGTTCCCGTGGAATGGCACATCCGGCCCGGCCTCGGCCACGGCATCGATCCGGAGGGCCTCAAGTGCGCGGGCAGGTTCCTCGTTGAGCACATTGGCGCCCCATACTGACCCAAGCGATTCGGGCCAGGTCAAGAAAAACTTCCAACGTCGGGAATAGGCTGCCCGGCGTTCCGTTGTAGGTGCAGACCCGCTTCGCCCACCCCGCAGGGCAGCTGGTCGCCTCAATGGGCGCCTCCCCGCAAAGGCGCCCATTGTCTTTTGGGCCACGCAGCAGCCGTGTCGGGCAAGATGAGCCTCTCTCCAGACCAAGCCCAATTCGCAGGGGCAAGGAGCATGTTTCGGGCCGTTTGGCCGGGAACTGAAATCCAGTCCTGATCGGATGTTAGACTTCACACGCGGGTGAGGCGCCGCTATATGTGCGTCTTGCGTCAGGGTGCGATCCTGAATCGTGCGGGAAACCGACAGGAAACAGGAACGTGAATGCTCAAGCCGCCATGCCGGACGCCTTTCCGGCCTTGGTCCTGAACGCAGATTTCCGGCCGTTGAGCTACTATCCCCTGTCGCTGTGGAGTTGGCAGGAGACGGTGAAGGCCGTTTTCCTCCATCGCGTCAACATCGTTTCCGAGTACGAGCGCAAGGTTCGCAGCCCCTCCTTCGAAATGCGGCTGCCGAGCGTGGTGGCGCTCAAGACCTACGTCAGGCCGGCGCGCTACCCGGCTTTCACCAGATTCAATGTGTTCTTGCGGGACCGCTTCACGTGTCAGTATTGTGGCTCTAAGAACGACCTGACGTTCGACCATCTGGTACCGCGCTCTCGGGGTGGGCTCACCCGTTGGGATAACGTTGTGACCGCCTGCGCGCCTTGCAACCTGAGCAAGGGCGGCCGCATGCCCGATGCCGGCCCGCGGCCGAGGCAGATGCCCTATCGTCCGACGGTATTCGAACTGCATCGTAACGGGCGCTTGTTCCCGCCCAATTATCTCCACCAAAGCTGGCTCGACTATCTCTATTGGGACACCGAGCTCGAGCCATAAGCGGCAGTCGTGCTCTGCCGGCCTGTCGGATGTTTGACGTCGCGAGGGGCGGCTACGGTCCCGCTCTTAGTGGTCACGGCGTTGTAGCGTACACGTGTTCTTGCGTCGTCTGACTGACCAGCGGGAGAATGGGGGTCAGGGATGAAGAGCACCCTGTTCACAGACACGATCTATGAGCTTCTCGAACTCGCAGGTTGGTCGCAGGCGGGCGTGTTCGCCATTCTGGCGGGAAGCGTGCTGGCCGCGCTCGTGGTGCATGTCGCCGTGTTCATGCTGCTGCGACGCCTCGCCGGCCCACCCGACGGGCAGGCGCAACGCATCGTCCGGCGCACGCGAGGTCCCACGCGCCTTGCCGTCGCCATGATGGCATTGGCTCTCGCTCTACCCGCAGCCGATATCAACCCCGACCTCTCCAATTTCGTGCAGCAAATGCTGCAGATCGGGATGGTCGCGCTGCTCGGCTGGTCGGCTGTCATCGTCATCAATACGGCTTGGGACTTTGCGCTCAAGCGCCACGACATTGCCGCCAGCGACAACCTGCAGGCCCGCAAGTTCCGCACCCAGATGGGCATTCTGCGCAGGGCCGCACTGTTCCTGGTGACGCTTGTTACAGTTGGCGCGATACTGATGGCGTTTCCCTCCGTACGTCAGTACGGCATCAGCCTGTTCGCGTCGGCCGGCGTCGCCGGCATCGTGTTGGGTCTTGCCGCCCGGCCAATCCTGTCCAACCTGATTGCTGGTGTGCAGATCGCGCTGACGCAGCCGATTCGGTTAGACGACGTGGTCATCGTGGAAGGCGAGTGGGGGCGCGTAGAGGAGATCACCACGACCTACGTCGTGGTGCGCATTTGGGACTGGCGCCGGCTGGTCGTCCCGCTCTCCTACTTCATCGAAAAGCCGTTTGAGAACTGGACCCGCGAGAGCGCCTCAATCATTGGCTCGGTGGTCTGGCACCTCGACTACACAGCGCCGATCGATCAGATGCGCGTGAAGCTCAACGAATGGCTGCGGCAGAGCAAACTGTGGGATGGCGGCGTCGCCAACCTGCAGGTCGTCGATGCGGGCGAGCGCACACTCAAGGTCCGCGGTCTAATGAGCGCCCGCGATTCCTCCGCCGCCTGGGATCTCCGCTGCGAGATGCGCGAGAAGATGGTCGCCTGGTTGCAGCGCGAGCACCCCGGCGCCCTGCCGCGAATTCGCGCCGACTCGGCAAACGACGCTCTTCAGGTGGCCAACGCCTGACAGGTCCTTTCAGGCGGCGCGGGACGTCGGAGGCCTGCATAGGCGCTCGGCAATCATTCCGACGGCGCGGCTCCAATCGAGGGCTGCGACGTCGGGCGCAGCCAAGCCGAATGCGGCGAGCGCATCGGACGGGGTGCCGCCGTCGCGGAAAATGCGTGCGCAACTGAGGCGCGCAAGGCCGATGGCTTGGTTCCATGCGACAGGGTTGATGTACTGTGGTGTCATCGAATTGTCTCACCGAATGAGTTCGGCGCCTTCCGGCGCGGTCGAGAGCGGCAAGCACATCCAGCGCTCAGGCATCACTACGCGACACCGTGTATTATGATGCCGAGAGTGGACATGTGAGTCGGACGCTAGATGCGCTTGCCTTCTCGGGGGGCGGGGGCCCTCGCATTCGATCCCGAACCATCAGCTCCTTGCCGGCCATGCCGGCGACGGGCTCACGTTTGACGCCCGGACTGGGCATTTGTTGGACTTGCGGCCGGAACCAGGGACTGCACAGGCCCTGAACCCGACGCCGACGCAACCATGGCCGCACACGCAGGCCACATACCCACTACTGGAACACAACTCTTGCCAAACGAACGCAACTCTTGCCAAACGGAGGAAGACGCAACGCAACACCGCGTAACGAACAACGCCAGTGGCCGACGAACCTGACTAGGCCACTTTTGGTAGGCGAGCCCTCTCGGCCATGCGCCGCCTTAAGATGCCTCGAATCGTTGCGACTCGCCTGGTGAGCTTCAGCCTCAGCATGGTCGCTCTGAGAACCTCCTTTGGCAGAGCCACACTACGCGAGGACGCCTCGACATACGCGGAACAAACCGGTGCCTTGACCCGCAACTTGGTGCAACGATAAGCACGTTCGGGCAACTCACCCGCCGCTGCTCGACGGCCCTCGACGGCGGCAAGGAACTCGGACGCTGTGACACCCTTGATCGCCAACGCATGGAGCACGCCACACCGCCTTGACGACACGCGGAACTCTACGCCTGACACCCTTTGAGCCTCCTGCCGCCGTGAGTTCGTTCGCCGTGCGTTCACTGGCGAGGGAGAATAAATCGCGGGCGCGTGGCATAAATGGGACGGCCCTGAGACAATCCGATGGTTGTCCTCAGGTTTCTGCTTGACGCGAGTCCGATTGCGGACGCCGCTTGAGAGTTCGGCGGGCTTGATAACGTTGGCCAATCACACGCCGTCGTGGCCGCAGATGTAGGCTATCCGCAGCGTGCCGGCAGCGATCAAAGCAGAGAAAGCGGCGTTCCAGCCGGCGAACGAGAGCCAGAGAAAGCGCCAGGTCGCCTCGTCGCACCGTACGATCTGCGATTTGGCGAGGTCCTTCAGCAGATCGGCAGCATTCGGCGGAAGTGGCTGCGCCGTTGCACACGATTGCGGACCAGGCCAGTCACCCCACTCCGCGCCAGCGTGGTAGACGCCAAGTCCGGCGTTAACGGCAAACAGCACGGCAGCCGCTACCATTAACAGGGACGCGGCTTGGGTCTTACCGGCCCTGAGCGACCAAAGCGCCAGTCCAATCAGCGGGATGCCGACGTAATAGGCGTAGCGCTGTTGCAGGCAAAGGGGGCAAGGGACGTAGCCCCCAATGTACTCAAATCCGAGCGCGGCGAGGATTACGACGGCCGCGCTCGATAGTAACAGGACTCCCCAGCGGAAAGCGTCCGTCCGGAGCGCCGGCACCTCGTCATTAGCATAGGTCACGGGCTGGCTCTCGGGCTCGTTTAGACAAGAAACCTAATGACGAGAAACCCGCTGACCAGCAGAACCACGAAAACCGTGGTTACGAGTGTCAGCCGCTTCTCGATGAACTCGCGGATCGGCGGTCCGAACCAATAGAGCAGCGCGGCTACCAAGTAGAACCGCATCGCCCGCGCCACAATGCTGGCAGCGACGAAGGCCAGCAGGTTCATCTGCGTGGCCCCGGCGGTGATGGTCAGCACCTTGTATGGAAGGGGCGTCCAACCCTTGGCGATCAGAATAAGGGCGCCCCACTCGTTGAACCAGCCGGCAAAGGTGTCGAACT
>DATLZB010000225.1:0-34753 GCA_035574175.1 Hyphomicrobiaceae bacterium | reverse complement strand
GATGCCGAGTGCTGCGCCCGCACGGCCGCGCCGCGCCATCTGGTAGCCGTCGATGCAGGTGACCACCGACGAGCTTTCGCCAGGCATGTTGAGCAGGATCGAGGTGGTCGATCCGCCGTACTTGGCGCCGTAGTAGATGCCGGCCAACATGATGATGGCGCCGGTCGGATCCATGTGGAAGGTGACGGGCAGCAGCAGGGCGATGGTCGCGGCCGGACCGAGCCCCGGCAGCACGCCGATGATGGTGCCGAGGAAGCAGCCGACGAAGCACCAAAGGAGATTGCCCGGCTGTAGCGCGACGGCGAAGCCGTGCATGAGGCCGTTGACGACGTCCATCTCAGAAAACTCCGAACGGGGAGGCGGGCAGATCGACGCCCAGTGCCACCGGGAAAACGAGGTAGAAGCCCACCGTGCAGCCGAGTGCCGTCAGTAGGGCGGTGAGCACCGACTGCCGGAACACCGCCACGACCATGAAGAACGTGAGCAGCGCGAAGCTCAGCACGAAGCCGAGCGGCTGCAGCAGGGCGCCGGCTGCGGCGAACATCGCCCAAGCGCCGAACGCGCGCGGCGCTCCGCTCCAATCGATGCCTCCCTCCTCCTCGCCCTTGCCGTTGAGGATCTTGCTGATCACGAGCCCCAGCGACAGGCCGACGATGGCGAGCCCATACCAGATCGGGAAAAAACCGGGACCGGGTCCGCCCGCCGTGTAGGCCTCCCACTGGCTGGCCTCCATGATGATGTACACGCCGAGGCCGGCGAGCAGTGAGCCCGACAGCACATCGGCATCCTTCAAAATGCGGTTAAGCATGGCTCCTCCCCCGGCTCTAGCTGCCTGATGACGGATATGCGGCGAGTGCGATCAGCGGCGCAACGTCGGCCAGCTCATCGAGGCGCCACACCTCCTGCGCCAGCCGCCTTGCGCGTTCCTCGCCGAGGACGGGAACGGCATTGGCGAGGAACTTGGCCCCGATTGCCGCATCCGACATCGGGTTCTCGACCGTCCCACTCGCGTGCTCGACATGCCATTGGAAGCGCTCGCCCGAAGTGGCAACAAGGCAGCCATGCGCTTCGTCCTTGCGTAACGAATCGTCAGCGGCGGCGCTGATCTTCCCGCGCAGCGCAACCACCTCCCTCGCCCTGGCGCGCTCGTCGCTATACTGGGCGATGCCGGCGCTCCTGTCGAGGAATGCCACCGCCGCCGAATGAGCGAGGCTGAACTTGGCCTGCAGGCCGCTCTGAGGCTCGGCGATGCCGGTGATCCGAACGGCTAAAGGATGCACGCGCAACTCGATGCGCTCAACCTGCGCGGCGGCAAGGCCCGATTTTTCGCGCAGCGCAATGACGGCGTCGATGGTCGGGTGCAGGACGACGCCGCAGGCGTAGGGCTTGTGTCCGTTGCGGGCGATCTCCCAGCGGTTGCCGAGCCCTTCGAGGGCCAACTCAGGCCGCGCGATCGCGCTGTAGATGCGGCAGAACCCGCGCCGCCCTTCGATGATCTCCTCCGAGCTGTCGAAGCCGCGCTCGGCCAGCAGCGCTGCGAGCAACCCGTTCGAGGCGGCCCGGCCGGCATGGAACGACTTAGCCATGGTGCCGCGGTTCTGCTGCATACCGGCGGCCTGCGTCGCGGCGAGCCCGAGCGCATGCGTCATGCCCTGCGCGTCAAGGCGGAGGAGCCGCGCCGCCGCAGCACCGGCCGCGATCGTGCCGAGCGTGCCGGTCAAGTGCCAGCCGCCCTCGTGGTGGGCGGGAGACGCCTTGCCGACGCGCACGCCCGCCTCGAAGCCGACGGCATAGGCCGCGATGAGTTCGCGCCCGCTGACGGTCCGCATCTCGGAGAGCGCCAGGAGAGCGGGAAGCACGGGGGAGCTCGTATGCAGCACCACGCCCCCCATGTGGGTGTCGTCGAAATCGAGCAGGTGGCCCATCTGGCCGTTGACGAGCGGTGCTTCGAGCAGGCCGAGCTTCAAATCTCGGCCGATCACGCTCGCCTGGCGGGATGTGCCCGCTGCCTTAAGCACCGAGAGAGTGACCTCGATCTTCGGGTCCCGACACGCCGCTAGTGCGCAACCGAGCCAGTCCAGCACGCCGCGGCGTGCAGCGTGCACCGCGGCCTCCGGTAGGTCCTCGTAGGTCACGCTTGAGAGGAACGTGCAGAGGTTCTTTGTGATGTCAAGGCGCAACGGTGCTGCGCTGTATTCCATCCTGCCCGTTCCCTGCTCCACCATTCCGCTCCGTGTCCCCGCGACGACCGCTATCATGGCATATAAAGTCCGCCGCTGACATGAATGGTCTGGCCGGTGATGTAGCTCGCCGCCGGGTTGCAAAGCATGCGGACCACCATGACCACGTCCTCGGGGACGCCTTCACGCCCGACCGGAGGACTTGCCGTAATGCCGTGGCCGGATGTGGCGGAGCGCTGGCCGCCGATGCGCCCCGGCACGACGCAGTTTACGGTGATGCCGTGAGCGGCGAACTCGGACGCCATGCCCCGGGTCAGCCCGACGAGCCCCGACTTGCCGGCGCTCACGTGGGCGCGATTGGGGGCGCCCAGATGCGCGCTAACCCCGCCGATGTTGATGATGCGGCCGTAGCGCTGCTTGACCATGTGCCGGAGGGCCTCGCGCGAGCACAGGAAGGCGCCGTCCAGAATGACGTCGAGGACCTCGTGCCACTGCTTGAGCGACATCTCGAGCACGGGCTTCTCGCCTCGCAGGGCCGCATTGTTGATGAGGATGTCGATGCGCCCGAACCTGGAGACCGCCGCCTCGATGAGGCCCTTGGCCTGCATCTCGTCGGTGACGTCGGCCAAGTGCGCGAGCGCCCTGCCGCCCGCCGCCTCGATCTCCCGCACCACCTGGCCGATCTCGTCCTGGGCCGTGCGCGCGTTTACGACGACTGCCGCACCGTCGGCGGCCAGCGCGAGCGCCATCGCCTTGCCGTTGCGGCGCGACGATCCGGTGACGATGGCCACCTGTCCTTGCAGCGGAAGTCGATTGGTCACGGGGTTCCCTCCAGGGCTGACAACTGGGTCATGGGCATCGCTCGTCAGGCCTGCAACAAGGGGCTGAGCTCCCGCACCGTAGCAAGCTCGGCGATCCGTCCGGCGGCCGAAACCAGGCTCCGGCCGCGCTCCGGCCCAATGATCGGGCGGATGAGATCGAGCGCTTTGGCCTCCACCTCCGCCTCCGTCATCGGGTTCTCGGGCGTGCCGCGCACCGCCTTGGCATGATGACGCAGCCAGCGCCCGTCCCTGGTCTCGATCTCCACGATCGCCTGCCGGGCGGGCACGGCCGCGGTGAGCTCGGGGCTGGGAATGAGCTCTATGGTTCGGCGTAGGGCGAGCACGGCAGGGTCCCGCATGCGGACATAGTCGTGGGCGGCCTCGAAGCCGACGGTACCGTCAAGCAGGGCCAGCGCTACGAGATGCTGCACGCACACGTCGGGCATGTCGCGGCCATCGACGATGTGCATGCGGTCGTCCGGCATGGTAATGGCGACCTTGGCCACGTCGGCGGCGCTGATCCTGTGGCCCTCGATGAGCGCCATGGTCGCATCGAGCACGGACTGGATGGGCGAGCCGACGCACCACTTCTTGATGGCCGCCGCCATGATCTCGTAGCGCTTGCCAAGCCCGTCGGTGAGTCTCGCCGGGTCCGGCTTCTCGGCGAAGGCATTGTACAGATTGTGCTTGCCGGAGAAGGGATCATCGACGGCGGGAAAGCCCGCGGCGACCATGAGCGCGGCGCTCACCCCGTTGCGTGCGCCCATGCCGCCGAAGTCGAAGGCCTTTTCGACGTGGTGCTGGTCGCGCTGCCAGAACGGCACGCCCGAGGCCTGCTGGGCGGCATAAGACAGCACGTAGCGCACACGCACCGGATCGAGCTTCAGGATGGCCGCGGCCGCCGCCGCACTGCCGAACAGCGCACCAAGGCTGTGGGTGCTGTGCTCGGTGGTATCCGGCCGGCTGTAGCCGAGCGACATGTTGAGGCGGGCGCCGACATCGTAGCCGAGTGCGACCGCGCGCAGGAAATCCCGGCCACTCGCGTTGTGCCGCTCGGCCACGGCCAGTGCGGCCGGGACAATCGCGCAACCCGGGTGAAAACGCCCACCAAGATGGGAATCGTCGGTCTCATCGGCATGGCCCGACATGCCATTGGCGAGCGCCGCGTTGGCGGCGGGCACCATGTGGCGGGTGCCGATCACGGTTGCCTCGGCGACGCCGCCGATGGCCGCCACGTAGGGGGCGGCGAGCCTGCCGGCCTTGAGCTGGGAGCCCGACAGCACGGCGGCGAGCGTGTCGAGGATGTGAAGACGGGTCTTGGCGGCAACCTCTTCGGGCAACTCTCGATCGACGGCCCCTGCGATGTACTCCGACAGCGCCAATGTGTGTTTCGAGATGGCGCTGTCCTTATCGCTGCTCATGCATGTCCTCCCACGCTGCAACAAGCGGGAATTTAAGAGAGTTTTGTCCCCCGCGCCAATCCGTAGACAGTTGCCCGCTGTTACCGCCGGCACAGCCAAGCTGGCTGCCTCGTGCCATGGTTGAGGAGAAATTAGTGTGCCTCCGGCAGGGATCAGGGAGGACGTCATGACGAGCTTGGCAGCCAGCGGTGTGGTCCGCATTGAGCCAGCAGGTATGGTCCACCCGGCAATAAGCCGGCGCGTGATGCGCTGGCTTGGAGCGGCCCTGACCTCGCTTCTTGGCGCCGTTGCGGAGAGAAGGCGACGGCAGCAGGCTCTCGATACGTTCGACAGGCTCGATGCGCGCACACTGAGGGACCTCGGCATCGACCGCGGCAGAGCCACTTTGTCGCTTTGAGATCGTTACCATCGCACGGGCCGACAATCATCCGTCACAAGCTCAGTCGAACGATGGCGTCGGATTGGGCCGCTTGCGCTCCAGCGCGAAGCGCACGAGCGCTCCCGCTCGGTAGATGCCGTGCACGAACTTGCCGTAGGGCATGACCACGAACAGCGCCAGCACCGTGCCGAGGTGAACTGCGAGCAGCACGCCCATTGCCGGCGTCGTTCGCAAGGCCATCAGCAACAAGCCGGTGAGGCTCGTCAGTAGGAGCAACACGAGCAACCCCGACTCGAGTCCGCGCCTGTCTTGGGCGACGAGGTTCGGATCAACCTTGGCGCGCAGCCACAGAAGCCCGGCCGGGCCGATCAGCAGGCCTATGCCGCCGAGCGTGCCGAGCACCTTCGGCAGGCTCAAGGCCGAGTAGGGTGCAACCCAGCCCAAGCCGTAGTGGAAGATGGTGCCCGCCGTGGTCGCGGCAAAGCAGAGCAGAAAACCGTAAAACGTGAAGTGATGATAGAGCCGCCGGGACCAGGAGGGGCGCTCATCGGGATAGGTGCAGCCATCGCCACCGCCGTCGAGATAACGCAGGCTGGAAACGTCGCATGCCGCCGAAAACAGTGCATCCGGCTTGGCGAAGTCGCGCAAGTGCTCGCCGGTATCGCGCCAGAAGCGGAGGAAACCGACGATCCAGACGGTGAGGACGTAGAGGCCGGCGACGCCGAACAGCCACACCATCGCGCCATGCGGCATCACCGCGTAGAACGACTGCGGACTTTCGTGCGCGGCGAATAGAGCGACGGCATCGTGGGCGAGGAAGATTCCGACGATGAAAGCCGCCAGCGAAATCGCCGTGGCGAGAGCCACCACGGTGCCGTTGTGTTCGAAGGCGCGCGCGAAGGCTGCCGGCCACGCGTACTTGCGGTAGGTGGCGACGCGCAGCTCGGAGAACGCCCTTGGTACGTGTACGGCGAACTCGTGCGGCGGCGCATATTGGCACGCGTAATAGCAGGCGCCGCAGCCGTGGCACAGGTTCGCAAGATAGCTGAGGTCGCCGTCCGAAAACGCAATGCGACGGTTCATGGCCGGGAACACCGCGCAGAAGCTCTCGCAATAGCGGCAGGCGTTGCAGATCTGCATGACGCGCCGGGCTTCGAGCAGGGGATCAGTTGCGGGCACGGCGCGCAGCCTCCTCGCCGGCGATGCGGCCGAACACGGTGCCGATGGTCATGCCGATGCCGGCAAGGTAGCCCTGGCCCAATACGTTGCCCGCCATGATCTCTCCGGCCGCGAACACGTTGTCGGCCGGCTTGTCATCGCCCATGAGGACGACAGCGCGCTCGTTTACGGCCAGGCCAAGATAGGTGAAGGTGATGCCGGGGCGCAGGGGATAGGCGTAAAAGGGCGGCTGATCGATGCGCTGCGCCCAGTGCGATTTGGGGGGCGTAAGCCCCTCGGTGTGGCAGTCATCGAGCCGGGTGTGATCGAAGCTGCCGGCCCGCACCGCCTGGTTGTAAGCATCGACCGTTGCCTCGAGGGCGGCGCTCTGAAGCCCGAGTGCAATCGCCAGCTCTCCCACGGATGAAGCACGCACCGGCGGAAAAACCGGCGGAATGAACTTGCCGACCGGTTTGGAGTCGATGATGGAATAGGCGATCTGATCCGGCTGCTCGGCGATGAGGCGGCCCCAGATGGCGTACCGCTTGGGCCAAAAGTCCTCGCCTTCGTCGTAGAAGCGCCTGCCCTGGCGGTTGACCACGATGCCGAGCGTGACGCTGTCGACGCGGGTGACGATGCCGCCGTCGAACTTGGGGCCGCGCGCGTCGATCGCCACCGCATGGCACTGGCGCGGATCCCCGACCGACTTGGCGCCCGCGCTCAGCATCAGCTTGAGGCAGGTGCCGAGATTAAAAGGCGTGCCGCGGATCAGGAAGTTGTCGGCGGCGGGACCCCAAGCCTCCTTGAGCCAGGCGATGTTGGACTCGAAACCGCCCGAGGCGAGGACCAGCGTCCTGGCATTCGCCTTGGTCACACCCCCGTTGGTGTTGAGCGTTGCGCTTGAGAACCGGCCGTCGCGCATGTCGAGGCCGATCACCTCCGCATCGTAGGCGATGTGGACGCCGAGCTGCTCCGCCGTGCGGTAGTAAGCGTTCATCAGCGCCTTGCCGCCGCCCAGGAAGAAGGCGTTGGTGCGGGAGAGCTGCAGCGTGCCGCCGAGTGCCGGCTGGAAGCGCGCTCCTTGCTCCTGCATCCAGGAAAGGCACCCTTCCGAGGCGCGGATCGTCATGCGGGCGAGGCCCTCGTTGGTTCTGCCGGCGGTGACGCGCTTGAGGTCCTCCCAGTACTCATCCTCGGGATAGGACTCGGTCAGCACCGCGGTCGGCGCCCGATGCATGCAGCGGAAGTTGCGCGTGTGGCGGCTGTTGCCGGCGCGATAATCCTTCGGCGCCGCTTCCAGCACGAGCACGCTTGCGCCTTTCCGGCGCGCCGCGATGGCGGCGCACAGGCCGGCGTTGCCACCGCCGGCGACCAGCACGTCATAGGTGAGCGAAAGGTCCATCGGCCGCTGGGATGGATCAGTGCGGGCCGCCGTGCGCGCCGTGTTCGGCTTCGCCCATCTCGAGCGCGGCCAGAATGGTGCGCACCAGTTCGCGAGCGGATTCCGCGCTGAGCTCGACCGCGATGCGCTCCTGAGCTCCGTCGCGTTCCCCAATGAAGTCGATGCCGAGCGCATGCTCGAGCGGTGCGTGGAAGGGATGGTCGTAATAGACGTGCGCGGTGTCGATCCTCCGCCAGCCGCCCTCTCCCTTGGCGCTTCCTACGAGCCGCGCCTTGCCGACGATGTAGGAACACATTCCTCTTCACTCCTATCGCTTGGGCGCGGGCTGGGGCGCCCCGAGGTGCTTGGCCAGGAAGGCGAGCACCTTGTTCCATCCGTCGACCGCCTGCTCCACCCGGTAATTGGGCCGATAAGCGGCAAAAAAGGCGTGGCCGGCGCCGTCGTAGCGGTGAAACTCGTAGCTCTTGCCGAGTCGCTTGAGGGTGGCTTCCGTACGGTTCACATGGTCCGGACTCGGGTTCTGATCGTCGTTGCCGAACAGACCGAGAACCGGGCATTTGATGCCCTCGGTGAGGTCGATCGGCGCCACCGGCCGGGCCGGCGTCAGGTCCTTGGGATCATCGACCACCACGCGCCCGCCCCAGCAATCGACGAGGGCATCCACGCCGGCGAGTCGGCAGGCGGCAAGATAGGCGTGTCGCCCGCCGGAGCAGAATCCCATGACGGCGACCTTGCCACTGGCCTCGGGCCGCGCTCTGAGGAACGCCATCGCGCCGGCCACGTCCCCCATCACCTGATCGTCCGGCACGCCGCCCTTGGCGCGCGCCTTCGCCGCCAAATCGTCGGGGCTGCCGGGCCCTTCGCGGAAGAACAGGTGCGGGGCGATGGTTGCAAAGCCGTGGTGCGCGAGCTTGCGCGTCGCCTCCATGGTCCACTCGTCCCAGCCGGGCATGTGGTGGATCAGGACGACGCCGGCATAGCGACCGGGATCGGCGGGCCGAGCGTAATAGGCCTCGCCCTCTTCGCCGTTGTGGCCGTGAAAGCGCACCGTTTCCGCTACCATGCTCCGATAGGCCATGGCCCTGCCTTCCTCCCGATGTGCCGGCCGTTCGAATGTGTCAGCCTCCGAACTATACCAAAGGCGACGCGGCGCCAAGGTCTCAAACCCGTTCGCTTCGGCGCAGTCATGGGCTACTGAGGCGGCGCGGTGGTGCGGCAATGGACGGGCGTTAGCAATGGTCAACAACGTGATCGAGATCGAGGTGGACTGGGCCGACTGCGATGCGGCCGGCATCGTGTTCTACCCGCAGTTTTTCCGCATGATGAACCGCGGCACGCACAAGCTCTTCGACGCCGCTGGCCTGCCCTTCCACGAACTCACCAAGCGCTATGGCACGATCGGCGTGCCGCTGCTCGAGGTCGAGGCCTCCTTCCGCTCGCCCGCACGCTTCGGTGACCGCCTCGAGCTCGAAAGCCGCGCGGTGGAATGGCGCCAGAAGACGTTCCGCGTTGCCCACATTATGCGCCACGGCGCGCGCATCGTGTTCGAGGCGCGCGAGCTGCGCGTTTGGGCCACGCTCGATGCCGCCGCGCCAAACGGCCTCAAAGCCCTGCCGATCCCGAGCGCAGTGAAGGCGCGCTTCGGCGCATAATGCTCGCCGAAACCATCCCGCTCCTATTTGCCCGCCGCCTCGATCGTGGCCTTCACCGTCTTCAGCACCTCCGGCGACACCTCCGCCAGCGACTTGAATACGGCCTTGCCACGCTCGACCTTGACGAACTCGTAGGGGATGCCGTTGCGCTTCAGCGCCCACTCCGCAAACTCTGGGTCGTTGACGGCGCCTTCGAAGCCCTTGCGCAGTGCGGCAAGCGCCTGCGGCGGCGTATCGGGCGGCGCAAGGCCGACGAAGGCGAGATCGCCGAACTGCTGGATCAGCCAGTTCAATGCGTCGAAGTCCGGCCCCGACGGCATCTTTCCGTGCACCTCCTTGTACAGGTCGGGGAACGCCGGCATCTCGGTGATGAGTTTGTTGCGCTCGAAGCTCCCGTTCTTGTCGACCACTACGAGGTAGGCGATGCCCATTCCTTCGCCGGACTTGATGAAGTTGCCGCTGCGCGTGCGGAAGGTGCCGATGCTGGTGTTGTGGAGCTGGATTTCGCCGCGCTGCATGGCGAGGAAGATGTCCTGTCCGCCGCGGTAGCCGGTGACGAATTTGTGGGGCACCCCGAGCACGTTGAGCGACAGGTGGGCCACGAGCCCGGAGATGTCGGTGTTGTTGAGGGCGCCGACAGCGATGTCCTTGGCCTTGGCGATGTCAGCCGGCTTCTTGAGCCCACCCGGGATCGAATCGGTGCGCGCATAGTTGACGCGGATGTCGCTCGTGCCGCCAAGATACTCGAACTGCTCGTAACGGGCGCGTAAGCCCTGGTTGCCGAGCGCCTGGGCGAGCGGGTCCCACGGCCCGTAGGTGATGGTGAGGCCGTCGCGGGCGGCCTTCTCCATCAGGTAGTTGGTGGCGAGCAGGCCGCCCGCCCCAGGCATGTTCTGCACGACGATGTTGGGGTCGCCCGGAATATGCTTCTTTAAGTAGGGCACGAACGATCTGACGAACGTGTCCACGGTGCCGCCGGCGGCCAGGTTGACGATGATGGTGAGCGTCTTGCCGGCGTAGAACTCGCCCGACTGGGCAGCGGCGGTGACGGGCGCAAGTGCGGCGGTGAGCAGCGCCGTGACGCCCGCGATCGCGGTCCAAAGTGGCTTCATTGCATCTCCTCCCATGCCGTTCGGCTCTTCGTGGGTATCGGTTCGTTGTCAGCCCTTCGTTGGCGCCGGGCTGTCCTTGCCGAGGATGGCTCCAGCGTATCGTTCTTCGTATCGCTTCCAAGCCTCGTACCCCAAAATATCGAGATACTCCTGCATGCTTGCGGCGTTTCTCGCAGCCCTTGCCACGTCACCCTCGCGCTTGAGTTGTCGCAGGAAATTCTGCATGGCGGGAATTGCCGAGAGCAGCACGTACACGGAGAAGCTCAGCAGGCGGAATCCGATCTGCTCCAGGGTGGCAACATCGAGCGGCGGCACGCTGCCCGTGGGCGTCACGTTGTAAATGAGCGGGCGGTCGATGCGCCGGCCAATCTCCTCGGCCTCGGCACGCGTGCGCGGGCCCTCGACGAAAATGGCGTCGGCGCCCGCCAGAGCGTAGCGCTCGGCGCGGCGGATGGCGGCATCGAGGCCCTCCACGGCCCGGGCGTCGGTGCGCGCCACGATGACAAGGTCGTCATCGCGGCGAGCATCGAGCGCGGCCTTGATCTTCATCTCCATTTCCGCGGGCGCAATCACCTGCTTGCCGGCGAGCATGCCGCAGCGCTTGGGCGTCACCTGGTCTTCGATCATAATCGCCGCCACGCCCGCCCGCTCGAACTCGAGCACCGTACGGCGCACGTTAAGCGCGTTGCCATAGCCGGTGTCGGCATCGGCGAACACAGGCAGTTCGGACGCCTGGGCAATGCGGCCTGCGACCTCGGCATTCTCCATCAGCGTCAACAGACCGACGTCGGGGATGCCGAGTCGCATCGCCGCGGTGGCGTTGCCCGAAGCCATCACCGCCTCGAAACCCTCGCGCGCGACGATTTTTGCCGAGAACGGGTCGCCGACGGCAGGCAGCATGGTGACCGTGCGCCGTCCGAGCAACTCGCGGAACCTTGCGGTCGGCTTCTTCGACCTGTTCATCGGTTACTCCTTGGAAGTCGCCAGCATCCTGGCGAGTTCGGCGGTATTGCCCAGGCTCTCGAGCCGCAACACCGTGTCGGCGACCCGGCGGCTCCTTTCGTAGCCAAGCACCGGCCGCATGAGGTCGAGGGCTTTGGCGGCAACCTCGTCCTCGGTCATCGGGTTCTGCGGCGTGCCGCGCACGACCTTGGCATGGTGGCGCAGCAGGCGACCGTCGCGCAACCGAATTTCGACGATGCCTTGCCGCGGCGGGTGCGCGACGGCGAGCGCTTCGTCAGGCTCGAGACGAATGCGTTCGCGCAGGGCGAGCACGGCCGGGTCCGACATGCGTTCCTGGTCGTGGGAGCTGCGGAAGGTCAAACCGCCGTCGACGATGTGGAGGGCGAGCAGGTGCTGGCAATTGACATTGGCCATCGGCCCATGGTCCACGATGCCGATAACGTTGCTGGGCAGGCGGACGGTGATGGCTTCGATCGCCGCCGGTTCCAGCCGCTCCTCTTTGCCGATCGCCTCGAGCGCATCGAGCGGGGCCTGGTTGGGCGAACCCACGCACCATTTCTTGATGCAGGCATCAAGGATGATCGGACGCTCGCCGAAGTCGCGCCAGGCCGGCGTCGGATCCACACCCCTGCCGAACACGGCGAAGAAGCCGAGCGGCCCCTCGAGCGCATCGGGTACGCCGGTCATGCCATGCGCGATCATGGTGGCGGTCTGCACGCCGTTGCGAGCCGCTGCGCCCGAGAAGTCGAAAGCCTTCTCCACGTGGTGCAGATCGCGCCGCCAGCACACAAGACCGGAGGCCTGCTGGGCGGCATAGGATAGGAGATGGGGGACCTGCTCCGCTCTGAGGCCGAGCACAACGCTCGCAGCAGCGGCGGCCCCGAACAGGCCGCCAAGTCCATGGGTGGCGCGACCCTCGGCGAAGGTGCGCTCGGCATCGATGGCCATCACCATACGACAGCACAGCTCGTAGCCGGCGACGACGGCGCGCAGGAACCTGGCACCCGGTGCGTTCTGCGCCTCGGCCAGCACCAGCGCCGCGGGCACCACGGCCGAGCCCGGATGGGTGATCGAGGCGACGTGGAAGTCATCGGTCTCGTCCGCGTGCGCGCACATGCCGTTGGCCAGTGCCGCTGTGACGATGTCGGTGCGCAGGGCGGAGCCGGCGACGACGGCGGCCGGCGCGCCGCCGTACTTGCGTGCGTAGGAGACGGCGATGCGGCCCGGCTCCAACGCGGCGCCGGAGACCATGGCGGCGATGCTGTCGAGGATGTGGTGCTGGGCCTTGGCGGCGACTTCTTGGGAGAGCGGCATTGCTGGCGCCTGGTCCAGGTAGGCCGCGATTCGCTCGGTGATCGGGTTCTTTCGGCTCTCAAACGCCATGGCGGCCACTCACGTCATGTAGAAGCCGCCATTGACATGGATGGTCTGACCGGTGACGTAAGACAGATCATCGCCGGCCAGCGCCACCACCGCCGCCGCGATGTCGGCCGGGCTGCCCGGCCGACCCAGCGCAAAGCGATCGGCCGTGTAGTGCGCGCGGCGCTCAGCCGTTCGCACCGGATCATCTCCGCTGGCGATCACCAACCCAGGCGAGACCATGTTCACGGTCACGCCTTTTGGGCCGAGCTCGGCGGCCAGCGCCCGGGTTAAACCGGAAAGGCCGGATTTGGCCGCCACCACGTGCGCGTGTTCGCGGGCGCCGGTGAAGGCGGTGTCGCCGCCGATGTTGATGATGCGGCCCTTTCCGCCACGAGCGAGGTGGGTTGCCGCGCACTGGGCGCAGTGGAAGGCACCGTCGAGGATGATGCCGACCACCTCACGCCACTCCTCCTGGCCGATCTCCTCGAGCGGCCGCCGGCGCCGCACAGCGGCGTTGTTAACGAGGATGTCCAGCCGGCCGTGACGGGCGACGACATCCTCCATCATGCGGCCTACCGCGGCGCGGTCCGATACATCGGCCAGCACCAGACTCGCGCTCACCCGCAGCGCTTCCGCCTCCCGGCGGACGGCTTCGCCGGCCTCCCTGTCCTTGCGACCGTGGATGACGACATCGGCACCGGCGCGGGCAAGAGCGAGCACGATCTCGCGGCCAATTCTCCTGGTCGAGCCGGTCACCAGCGCGACGCGGCCCTTGAGCATGTCCTTGGTCATCTCCTCTCCGAGCCGACGTCAGCCGTCGGCCTTCGCCTTCCCACGTTCCACACGAGGCCCGATCACGACGGTTCCGGCCGCAATCAGCGCGTCGATGCGCTGCGTGTCGAGGCCCAAAACCTCGGCCAGGATAGAGCGCGAGCTTTCGCCGAGCGACTCTGGATAGGCATGGCTTTCGCCAACACCCTCGACCTTGATCGGGTTGCCAGCGACCGAAACGCGCCGCTCGCCGTCCGCGTTGAGCGTCAGCACCATGCGGCGCTCGCGCACCTGCGGATCGGCGAGCGCTTCGGCAACGGAATTGATGCGGGCCGCCGGTACCCCGACCGCGATCAGTTTGCTTTCGAGATCGCGGGCATCGAAGCGCGCGAAGGCCCTCTCCAGCAGCGGCATGAGTTCGGCCCGATTGGCATTGCGCTCGATATTGGTGGCAAAGCGTGGATCGCTGAGGAGATCTTCCAGGCCGAGCACCCGCACCAGGCCCTGCCACATGCGCTCGGTAATGGCCGTCACCGCGATCTCACCGCCATCGCGCGTGGAAAAGCAGTTGTAAGTCGGCACCGAGTCATGAGCGCGACCCTGCCTGCCCGGCACCTCGCCGGAGATGAGATGATAGGCGGCCTGATAGGTGAGCAGCGCAATCTGGCAGTCGAGCATGCCGATGTCGATGTAGGCACCCTCCCCGCTTCGGCGGCGCCGCTCGAGGGCGGCGAGTACCGCGATGGCACAGTAGAGGCCGGCCACGAGGTCGCCGATGGGCAGGCCCGAGCGCACCGCCGGCCCGTCCGGCATGCCCGTGAGGCTCATGCCGCCCGAGCGCGCCTGTACGATCATGTCGTAGGCAGGCTCATTGCTGTAGGGTCCCGCCTGACCATAGCCCGAGAGCGAACACCAGACGAGCTCGGGCCGCTCGACCATCAGCGCTTTGCGGTCGAGCCCGAGGCGGGCCATCACGCCCGGTCGGAAGTTTTCCACGACGATGTCGCAGGCGAGAATGAGATCCCGCGCGAGGGCGACGCCCTGTTCAGTCCGAAGATCGAGGCCGATGGAGCGCTTGTTGCGGTTGACGGCCAGGTAGTAGGCGCTGTCGCCGCCCACGAAGTGCGGCGGCACGATGCGCGACGGGTCGCCCGAGGGCGGCTCGATCTTGATGACCTCGGCGCCGAGGTCGGCCAGCACCAGCGTGCAGAAGGGACCGGACAGGAACTGGGTGAAATCGGCGATGCGAACGTGCGCGAGCGGTTTCTTCACGCCGCCCTGCCGCCTCGCCTGTGGCTCGCCCGGGCGTCGCTGCAGCCGAAGCGTTCGCTCAGCTGGGCCGCCTCTCGGATCAGGATCTTGGCGATCTTGGGCTCCATTTTCCACTGGAACCGTTGCCTTGGAATGGTAACGCACAGGCTGCTGACCGGAGAACACCCTTCGGCGAACACGGGGGCCGCCAAACCGACCGCATCTTTGACCTTCTCACCGTAGGTAATCGCATAGCCGCGATCGCGTATTTGGGCAAGTTCGGCTTCAAGCTTGGGCGCAGGCGGCAGCGGCGCTCCGCTGGCGGGCGAGGGCTCGCCCTTGCTGATGAGCTCGGCGACCTCTGTCTCGGGCAGGAAGGCCAGAACGGCGCGTCCCGTCGCTCCCCACATAAGCGACATCGGTTCGAAGAGAGGGCAGGGATAGGGTACCGGGGATGGGCCGTCGACTTTGGAGACCGCCATCACCTTGTGCAACGCGGGCAAGTACAGGCAATAGAAGCTCAGTTCGCCGCATTCTTCGGCGACACGCTCCAGCACAGGCTCGATCAGTTCGCGCCGATGACGCTGATTGGCGACCAGCGCACCGACGCGGAGCAGCTCCAATCCGGCCCGATAGCGTCGATTATCGCGCGTCTTCTCCGCCATGCCCTGCTCGATGAGCAGCTTGAGCAGCCGGTGGACGGTGCTGACCGGCAGATCGAGCCGCTTGGCGAGTTCCGAGACGCCAATATCGCGCCCCGCCTCGGCCAGCGCACGCATGAGGCCGACGACGCGTGCCACCGTGCCCCTGCTATCGCCACCCGGATCGAGCATTCCTTTGGATTCCAACTCGTGTTGCAACCGTCCGCCTCGAAGCGCTCTTCCAATGCCTGTATCAAGCCGCCCGCGGACCGGGCGCCAGCATTGCCCGTGCTTTCCTCTTGTTCCCCCGCCCACCACCTGGCTCGGTCGGCGAAGGTGGGGCCCCGTCATCCGCCTGCGTATGGCGAACGGCCAATGCTACCGGCGCAGCAGGTAAATCACAACTAAAGATACAGTGTATCAGAATTAACCAGAAGTTTACCTTACATTGGCCTGCCCGACCCTAGACGCCGAGCACGTGGATGGCGGCGGCGCCGTGGTCAAGCCCGGAGATGCCGCCACCGGTGACGTGGGCAAGCCCGATTTTGGCACCCTCCACCTGGCGCTGACCCGCCCGGCCCTGGAGCTGGCGCGTGATCTCGACGAGCTGCGCCGCTCCGCTGGCGCCAACCGGGTGGCCCCGCGCCAGCAATCCCCCGCCTGGGTTGACCGGCACTCGCCCGCCGAGGGACGTCGCACCGGACCGCAGCAGACCGACCGCTTCGCCTTCCTTGGCAAGGCCGAGCGCCTCGTAGTAGATGAGCTCGGCCACCGTGAAGGCATCGTGAGTCTCGATAACGTCGAGGTCTTCCGGCCCGAGCCCCGCGGCTTCATAGGCCAACCGCGCGGCGCGCTTGGTGATCTCGGGGCTCGTCATGTCGCGGAACCCGGTCAGGTAGCGGCCGGAGACGAGCGTCGAGGAGATCACCTGCACCGGCCGGGCGGCGCCCGCACCGGAGAAGCGCCGCGCCGCTCTCATCGAGGCGAGCACCAGGGCCGCGGCCCCGTCGCCCGTCGGGCAGCATTGCAGCAGCGTCAGCGGATCGGCGACCGGGCGGGAAGCGAGCACCTCCTCCACCGTGGTCGGTTCTCGCATCTGCGCGATCTCGTTAAGCGCCCCGTGCCGGCGCGCCTTGACGGCGACTTCCGCGAGATCGGCGGCGGTTGCGCCGCGGTCGTGCATGTAGCGGCGGGCCCGCATGGCATAGAGTGCGGGCATCACCATGCCGTAGGCGCCTTCCCAGTCGTCGGACTCAATCGGCAGCGGCCCCGAAAGCTTGGTGAGCTTTTCCACACCGAACACCAGCGCCACCTCGTGCAGCCCGGCGCGGATTCCCGCCCACGCCTGGCGGAAGGCGGTCGCGCTCGAGGCGCAGGCGTTCTCAACGTTGACCACGGGGATGCCGGTCATGCCGATCGGCTTGAGGCAACGCTGACCGGCCATCATGCCGCCGAGCGCCGTGCCGCAGTAGGCCGCCTCGATGTCGGCGCGGTCCGCTCCGGCATCGGCAATGGCGGCGAGAATGGCCGGCGCGGCAAGGGTGGCAACGGTCTTCTCGTAATGGCGACCGAACGGGACGGCCGCCGTTCCGATCACCAGTACCTGATCCTCTCCACTCACCGGTCTCGACCCTCCCTAGCCGGGACAAACGCGAACGCCGGCACGCCCTCCGCGCCGGTCTTGGCGACGGCGTTTCGGCCGTGCAGGCGGACGGGCATGTCTATCGCAAGCTCGCCGGGATCGACGTCGACGATATGACCGAGCACGCGTATGTCGGGCGCGAGATCTACGTAGCCGATCACGTACGGCGCGGTCCAACCGGGGCGCGCCGCGTGTACCACCGACCACGTGTAGAGCCGCCCAACCTGCGGTAGCTCCGCCGCCTCGATGTCTCCATGTGCGCACTCGGGGCAGAACTCCGGGGCGGGAAAAACGAGCTTGCCGCAACGCGCGCAGCGGCCACCCACCAGCCGTACCTCGTTGCCCTCTTCCGTCACGGGTGCGTATCTGCTCAACCGCTCAGGCCGGCGAGGGGCCATGTCGGGTTTCCGTTTGGAACTGGAAGTGTATGCTGCCCACAGGACTAGGTCCTGGCGATGGAAACGGCAAGCCGGAACGTTGACGCAATCGCGGCGGGCTTGCCGGTGATACCTCTGCGAGGCGGCTGGAACGGTCCGGCCGGCTGCATTAGCATCGAACTCGCGCGGCCGGCGGCCGCCACAAGCCCGGGCGCCCTACCCTGCGGTAGCCGACTTTTTGATAACGAGCACCTGCGTGCACCCCAAACCACAGCACTACGCCTACGATCTCGACGCGGCGCTCTCTTGCGTCGTCGGCATTCGCTCGCTCGTGCCGAGGGACGCCTTCAGCGCCGAGACGCTGGGGACCGAGCGCGAAGGTCATGGGGTGGTGATCCGCCCGGACGGGCTCGTGCTGACAATCGGCTACCTGGTGACCGAAGCGGAGACCATTTGGATCACCATGAACGACGGCCGCATTTTTCAGGGCCACGTGCTAGCCCATGACCAGCACACCGGCTTCGGCCTTGTCCAAGTGTTGGCGCGCGTCGATTTTCCAAGCCTCAAACTCGGCAATTCGAGCCGCGCCGAGATCGGCGAGCGCGTGGTCGTCGGCGGCTTCGGCGGCCGCCGCAACGCCATTGCCGCCCGCATCATTGCCAAGCAGGAGTTCGCAGGGGCCTGGGAGTACCTGCTGGAGGAAGCCATCTTCACCGCGCCGGCCCATCCCTTCTGGGGCGGCACCGCCCTGATCGGTGCCACCGGTGAGTTGATCGGAGTGGGCTCGCTGCAGCTCCAGCATGAGATGCGCAGTGGCGAGGTCATCGACCTCAACATGATGGTGCCGATCGATCCGTTGAAACCGGTTCTCGACGACCTTGTGACTTTGGGGCGGCGGCCCGGCCCGGCAAGACCCTGGCTCGGGGTCTACGTGGCCAAGGTTGGTCAGGAAGTGGTCATCTCTGGACTTGCCAGGCGCGGGCCCGCCCGCAGGGCGGATTTGCGTGCCGGCGATGTGGTCCTCGCCGTCGGCGGCGAGGAGGTGAGCGATCTGGCCAGTCTCTTCCGCCGCATCTGGGCGCTGGGCGAGGCCGGCGTCGAAGTGCCCCTATCGGTGCGCCGGAATGGCGATATCTTCGAGGTGCGCGTAGCCTCGACCGACCGGCGGCGCGTGCTGAAGCGGCCGGTCCTGCACTGAACCGAACATCTGCTGCTTGCCCAATCGGAACCTCCGTCCCTCCTTTGGCGTTAGCCCGTGGGAACTGAGCAACTGCGATGAGGACCAAGCCATGTTCGGGTGGGCAATCTTTTTTCTTCTCGTTGCGCTGGTCGCTGCCGCTCTGGGCTTTGGCGGCGTCGCCGCCGTGTCGGTCGACTTCGCCCGGATCGTGTTCGTGATCGCGCTCGTCTTGTTCGTGGTATCGCTGGTCTACGGCCTGATCAGCGGCCGCCAGCCGCCTCCACCCGTCTGATCGGCGGTGCGTGCCATTTCCTCATCGCGCGGGAAGGAACTTTCCAGCCGCTGCGGGGTTGTTCCGCCATCGCAATCTCGTAAGGAGTGCACGATGAACTGGGATCAAGTAGCCGGCAATTGGAAGCAATTCAAAGGCAGGATCAAGGAACAGTGGGGCAAGCTCACCGACGACGACCTTGATCGCATCGACGGTCAGCGCGATCAGCTCGAAGGCGTGCTGCAGGAGCGCTACGGCATTGCCCGCGAGGAGGCCAAGCGTCAGATCGACAACTGGTTCAATCGCGGCTGAACGGCCTCGAGCACAGACGACGCGAAGCCCTTGGCGCAATTGCCAAGGGCTTCTATTTACGTGCGAGGCCCAATCGGTAGGCTCTCGCCGCTCAGGCGGCGGTCTCTGCCAAGGCCTCATCGGGTTTCACCGCCACCAGCCTCTGGATCTGGCGCACCTTGGCGTTGGCGAACATGACGTTCGGAATGTCGATCGTTTCGGCCTTGGCTCCCGTGGTCACGAGCCTCAGATCTCCGGCCCCGAGGCCAAGCACGATGTGGCGGAAGAAGTCGTCGCCGTGCTGCTCGAAGAGCATGCCGCGCGTATCATAGGCGAGCTCGCCACCGCCGATAACGTGTAGCTCCGTAAGCTGGCCTGGCCGCACACGCCAATAGACCAGGCGATCGAAGACGAAAAACGCGAGCAGCCAGATAACGAGCAGCGCCGTCGAAAACACCAGATAAAAGCCCATGTTCATATGCACCGAGAGGTGCGGCAAAAATTCAAGGATATCATCCCACCAGCCGAGCCACGCGAACAACACCGCGAAGAATGCGAGCGCGAGCACCACGGCAAGCGAGATCAACCCACGCAGACGGAAGTTGGTGAACACGATGACGGCGAGCAGCACCGCGGTGAACGAAAGGCCGAGCGCGGAATCCGTGGCGATGTACTGCTGGTGGGCTTGGTCCAGCCGAACCATGCCGCCGCGCATGTAGGTGACGAGCGCCGCGATGAAACCTGTTGCCCACACCGGCCACCAGTAGACGAGGCCGGAGTGGCTGTAGATGTGCAGCTCGGGCAACTTTGCCGGATCCGGATAGTGGCTTGGCACGCCGCCTTCGGCGTCCTGAATTCGATCGTTCATCGTGCCGCTTCATCGTTGCGCGGATGATCGAGCGGCCGGGAGCAATCCGCATGCGCCCCGCGTGAGCACGGGATGGCTTCGACCGTTCGAGGCTGTAGCGGCAACGCCGGGCATGCCAGCCCGGTTCCGGCCCGGGCCAACGCTGATGCATTTCGGGCGATGCATTTCTCTTGCGATCGGAACCGGGTTAAATCAGGGGTCCGACCAGCGGTCCGAGGCCCTGCCGAAGATGCCCGTTTTGCCGGCCCGTCCTGGCTTGCGCGTCGCCGCGCTGGTGGCTGTCGCTGCGGCGATGGCCTCCCTGCTGGCCAGGCCTGCAGGTGGCCAGGCGTTGCCTGCGCCGCCCGAGCCACCGGGTGGGGATGGCAGTCAAGCGCTTGCGCTCGCCACCACGCACATGGTGTCGGCCGCCAATCCCTACGCTACCGAGGCCGGACTCGAGGTGCTGCGCACGGGCGGCTCCGCGGTCGATGCGGCCATCGCCGTCGCGCTCGTGCTCAACCTCGTCGAGCCGCAGTCCTCGGGCATCGGGGGCGGTGGCTTCCTCGTTCACTGGGATGCGGTTCGAAAGGAGATGCGCACCTACGATGGCCGCGAGACGGCGCCGGCGGCGGCCGATCCGGGACGCTTCCTCCGCGACGGCCAGCCGATGCCGTTCGAGGAGGCGGCGTCCTCGGGTCTGAGCGTTGGAGTGCCTGGCCTCGTGCGCCTGATGGAGCTGGCGCATCGGCGCCACGGCCGGTTGCCCTGGGCGCGCCTGTTCGAGCCGGCGATCAGGCTCGCCGAGGAGGGCTTCCGCGTCTCTCCCCGGCTCAATCTGATGCTGCGGCTGCAGGGTGCCTCTCGCTTTGCTCCCGCTGCCCGCAGCTACTTCTTCGACGACGTCGGCTCTGAGCGCCCAGTCGGCCACCTCCTGCGCAATCCCGAGTTTGCGGCCACCTTGAGGCGCATTGCCGAGAACGGCGCCGATGCGTTCTACGAAGGTCCGATCGCGGAGGCGATCGTCAAGGCCGTGACCGGCGCTCCCAATCACGCGGGCGACATGACGCTTACCGATCTCAGCGGCTACGAAGCGAAAGAGCGGCCGGCGCTGTGCATCACCTATCGCGCGCGGCGCATCTGCGGCATGGGTCCGCCCTCCTCGGGGGCGCTCACGGTGGCGATGACGCTTAAGCTGCTCGAGCCCTTCGATCTCGGTCGCGGCCCGGAGGCGGCCATGCGTACCGGGGCAATGCACGTCATCGCGGAAGCCGAGAAGCTCGCCTACGCCGATCGCGACCGTTACATCGGCGACCCTGATTTCGTGTCCGTCCCATCTGGCCTGCTCGACGAAAACTATCTCGCCCAGCGCCGGCGGCTGATCGATCCGGGCTCGGCCATGGGGCGGGCCGAGGCGGGGCGTCCGCCTGGCCTGTCGCGGCGAGCCTTCGGCGCCGACTCCACGCTCGAGAACGCAGGCACGACGCACTTTTCCATCGTCGACCGTGACGGCAACGCGGTGGCCATGACGGCAACGATCGAGCAGGCGTTCGGCGCCCGCCTGTGGGCCGCTGGCTTCCTTCTCAACAACGAGCTGACCGATTTTGCCTTTCGGCCCGGCGACGAGCGCACGGGCCTGGCGGCAAACGCGGTTGGCGGCGGCAAACGCCCGCGCAGCTCGATGGCCCCGACGATCGTGCTCGGCGCAGACGGCGAGTTCGAAGCGGCACTCGGCTCCGTCGGCGGCAGTGCGATCATCTACTACGTCGTAAAGGCGCTGGTCGCCCTCATCGACTGGCAGCTCGATGCTCAGGCGGCGGCCGCATTGTTGAGCTTCGGCAGCCGCGGCACGGCCTTCGAGATCGAGGCCGGTGCCTCGACGGTGTGGTATGCGCTGAACCTGCGCTCTCTGGGGCACCGCATTGCCGTGACGCTGCCGGTGTCGGGAACCCATGTTATCGTTCGGCGCGGCGGGTTGCTGGAGGGTGGTGCCGATCCGCGCCGCGAGGGCGTCGCCAGAGGCGACTGAGGAACAACCTCGACCGCACACCAAGCACCACTTGGCCGGCGCGCCGTCGGGCGATGCGAAGGACGTGCTATGTTGAACGCCGGTTTGGCGCGCTTGCGCCTCAGTGCCGGATAAGACCCTGATGAGCGGCTTGAAAATCCACGTCGTCGGTGGCGGCATCACCGGCCTCTGGCAGGCGCTGACACTCGTCCGCCGCGGCCACCGTGTGCGGCTCATCGAGGCGAGCGCGGTGCCTTTTGCGGAATCGGCGAGCCGGTTTGCCGGCGCCATGCTCGCGCCCTACTGCGAGGCCGAAGCCGCCGAGCCCATCGTTCGCGAACTCGGCCTCCAATCGCTGGCCATTTGGCGGCAAACCTATCCAGGCCTTGTCGACAAGGGTACGCTCGTCGTCGCCGGAGTGCGGGACCGAGCCGAACTCGTTCGCTTCGCCCGCATGACGGAAGGCTTCGAGACCCTCGACGCGGAAGGTGTCGATGCGCTGGAGCCCGGCCTCGACGGCCGCTTCGCTGCCGGCCTCCACTACCCCAACGAGGCGCACATGGCACCGCTGCCGGCCATGCACTTTTTGCTGGATGCCGCGCGTGCCTCCGGTGCGGAAATCCTGCTTGGGGCACCCTGGTCGGGGACAATGGGTGATGCCGACTACGTCATCGACTGTCGCGGCCTCGCTGCGCGTCACGAGCTGCCACGCCTGCGAGGGGTGCGAGGCGAGCGCATCGTGGTGCGCACCCTTGAGGTGCGCCTCTCCCGCTCCATCCGCCTGTTGCACCCTCGCCAGCCGCTCTACGTCGTGCCGTGGCCGGACGGCCTGTTCATGATCGGCGCCACGGTGATTGAGAGCGAGGATCAAGGGCCGGCCACGGTGCGTTCGGCACTGGAGCTGCTCGGTGCCGCCTATGCCCTGCATCCGGCGTTCGGCGAAGCCGAGATCGTCGACGTCGGTGCAGGGGTGAGGCCGGCTCTACCCGACAACGTGCCAAAGATCATCGTGCGCGGCCGCACCATTCACGTGAATGGGCTCTATCGCCATGGCTTCCTGATGGCGCCCGCGTTGGCCGCATTGGTAGCGGCCTTCCTGGACGAGGGCAAGTTGCGTCCAGGCGTCATCGAGGCCGCCTGAGCAAGGCGCGCGGGTACCCTCTTTCATTCTTGCCCGCGACGATGCATTGTGGGCCTAGAGAGGTTAATGTGCCATGCCTGTCGGACGCAAACCTGTGCTCGATCGACCGGCTCGGAGGCGCGTCGTGATCAACGGAGAGCCGGTCGATACCACGGCGCGCACGCTGGCCGAGCTGCTCGCCGAAGCGGGCTATGCGGAGGCCAAGGTGGCGACCGCCCGCAACGGCGTGTTCGTCGCCGCCAGGCTGCGCGCGGAGACGATGCTCGAACACGGCGACCTGATCGAGGTCGTGGCGCCGCGGGCCGGCGGGTGAATGCTCTAATGCAGAAGTTGCAATCCCGGGATGCCCGATCAGGGCCGCTCACTGTCTACGGCGTCGTCCTCAAGTCCCGCCTGCTGCTCGGCACGGCGCAGTACCCGTCCCCGCAAGTGCTCGCCCGCGCGGTCGAGGCGGCGGGCGCCGACGTCGTCACCGTGTCGCTCAGGCGCGAGCGGGCCCGAGCGCAGGAAGGCCAGCGCTTCCTCGAACTGATCCGGGAGCTCGGCGTGCGCGTCATGCCCAATACCGCCGGCTGCCGCACGCCGAAAGAGGCGATCGCCACTGCGCACATGGCGCGCGAGCTGTTCGAGACGAGCTGGGTCAAGCTTGAGGTGATCGCCAATGACGACACGCTTCAGCCCGACGTGTTCGGCCTGGTCGAGGCGGCAGCGGCGCTCTCCAGGGACGGATTCGAGGTGTTTCCCTACACCACCGAGGACCTGAGCACGGCCGAGCGCCTGCTGGCGGCGGGCTGCGAGGTGCTGATGCCGTGGGCAGCGCCCATCGGCACGGGCCGCGGCCTTGCCAACCCGTACGCGCTGCGCAGCATGCGCAACTACTTCCCTGCCGTGCCGCTCATCATCGATGCCGGGATCGGGGCGCCCTCGCACGCGGCTGCGGCCATGGAGATGGGCTACGACGGAGTTCTGCTCAACACCGCCGTGGCCAAGGCCCGAGATCCGGTGCGCATGGCGACGGCCTTTCGTTCGGCCGTTGAGGCCGGACGCGAGGCCTATGAGGCCGGCCTGATCGAGCCTCGCGACATGGCGGCGCCCTCGACCCCGCTTGCAGGCACCCCGTTCTTCGACCTCGAGCGTCGCAAATGAGAGCAACGCTGCTCGACGTGTTCTACCCGATCGTGCCGGATGCGGATTGGCTCGCTCGGCTGGTGCCGCTCGGGGTGCGCACCGTGCAGCTGCGCCTCAAGAATACCTCACCGGAGGAGGTGCGTCGGCAGATCGCGGCGAGCCTCGCGGTTTGCGCCCGCCATCGCTGTCAGCTCATCGTCAACGACTACTGGCGCGAAGCGATCGCCACCGGTGCCGACTTCGTGCACCTCGGCCAGGAGGACCTGGCCGCCGCCGACCTCGCCGCCATCAGGGCCAACGGTATCCGTTTCGGCGTTTCCACCCACAACCTCGAGGAGCTGGACATCGCGCTCGCCGCTGAGCCCGCTTACGTGGCTCTCGGACCGGTCTTCAGCACGAAACTGAAGGTCATGAAGTGGGCCCCACAAGGTTTGGAACGGCTCTCCGAGTGGAAGCGGCGGATCGGCACGCTGCCGCTCGTCGCCATCGGCGGCATCACGCCCGAGCGGGCGCCGGCGGTGATCGAGTCGGGCGCCGATACAGTGGCGGCGATCACCGATTTCATGGCCCACAAAGACCCCGTGGCACGGATCAAGGTTTGGCTCGCATGGGCGGACAAAGCGCGCCTTTGAGGGCGGCGCCCGGGAGCCCCGCCTCAGCCTGAGGCCGGAGCAACCCTCGAGGCAGGGCGCGGGGCTGTGCCGGCACCGAGTTTCAGATCGCGCCGGTGCGCGGCGAACGCGAGGCTCACGGCCGTGAGAGCCATGGCAATGCCGAATGCCGCCATGAACCAGGCCTGCCACATGCCCCAGCTAAACGCACCGACGATCGAGGCGGTCGTAAAGCACGCCAGAGCATAAGGCATCAGCACTCGTGAAAGTCCGGCTATCGCCTTGAGCACGGCGAGGCCAAGCCAAGTCAGCAGCAAGGCGCCGATAGCGCCGAGCTCATACCAAGTCTGCAGGTAGATGTTGTGAGCGTGCGGGCCGGTGCGCAGCGGATACACATAGCCCGGCGGCGTTTCCTCGACATCCTTACGGCGCAAATCGAGCGATTTGGTCGCGGCGATGCCCACCCCCAGCCATGGCCTTTTGGCCACCTGTTCGGCTGTATAGCCCCAGAGGATGACGCGCTGGCGGGCGGTGTGCGGCAGCCATGTAGCAAAGTGCAGCGAGGCATCCCGATAGGCGGCGGAGACGATTGGCACGACCATGAGCGTAGCCGTCATCCAACCGGCGGCCAACAGCCCGATCGAGAGCCGCGGCCAGCCCCGCGCCAGCAGGAAGACCAGCGCCCCCGCCGGCAGCGCGACCAGCGAGGTGTCATGCTCCGACAACCCGATGGTCAATGCGCTGGTGGCGAGCATCGTCCATGCCGCGATCCGGCCCCACGGCGGAGGAAGAACCGACTGCGCGCCGAGCAACATCGGCCACAGCATGAGGGCAAGCGCCGCCATGTTGCGATTGCTGGCGTAGGCACGTACCCCTTCCACTTCGCCGTTGGCGATGATCAAATGCCGCTCGGGCAGGCGGATGGCGGGCACGAGCCTGAACAACTCTCGCTTGATCCAATGCCCGGCAAGTTCTTCGAAGCAGAGGTAGAAGAGACCGACGGCAAGCGCGATGAGAAGCGTGGTCAGCAATCGCTCGAGCAGGCGCTCGCCCATCAAGCGGGCACCCGAGCAGATAATCCATACCGCGCCGGTGAAGACGAAATACAGCGTCACTTTGCCGATAGCCTCGCTGCGGTCGGCCGACCAGGCTACGGAGAGGAGCAGGTAGAGGCCAAACGCCAACGCTGCGAAGAGCGTGAAGCCGGTGCCCTCCGCCTGCCGGCGCAGGTCGGCGCCCGCAACCCAGGCCGCGGCCAAGAGGGCGAGGGCAAGCAGCAGCGCGGGCGAGCTGCGAGGCGCGATGAGGAAGGCGGCAGCCACCACACCGATCAGCGTCAGCGCCGCGGTCGTCATTCGCCCATTGGCGAGGCGATCGGCATCGGCGTGCATGAGAACCTGGGGAACCCCGAGACCGTCCGGCACCTCTTACAGGCTTCTGCGAGCGCCGCGCAAGGACCGCTCGCCCGCTCCGGGGCTTGATGCCTTCCGCCTCCGGACGGATAAGGTTGGACGCAATGCAGGGTAATTCAGAACCGCCGGTAGCAGCCGACCAGGTCGTTCGACCAGCGGGCCATCCGCCGGTGCAGACCGGTCGCGTCGGCGTGCTGCTCGTCAACCTCGGTACGCCCGAGGGCACCGACTACTGGTCGATGCGCAGGTATCTTGCCGAGTTTCTTACCGACCGCCGTGTCATCGAGTGGTCGCCCCTCTACTGGTATCCGATCCTCTACGGAATCGTACTGAACCGCCGCCCCCAGCGGGTCGGTAAGGCATACCGGGCAATCTGGAACAGCGAGCGCGACGAAAGCTGGCTCAGAACTTACACGCGCAGCCAGAGCGAGAAGCTCGGCCGACGGCTCGCCGAGATCCATTTCGCGGTCGAAGTCGACTGGGCGATGCGCTACGGCCGCCCGTCGATTCCCGAGCGGCTCGCCTCGCTCAAGGAAACGGGTTGCGAGCGCATCCTATGGTTTCCGCTCTATCCCCAGTACAGCGCCACGACGACGGCAACCGTCAACGACAAAGCATTCGCTACGCTGTCGCGGATGCGCTGGCAGCCAGCCGTGCGCACGGTGCCTCCCTACTACGATGATCCGATCTATATCGATGCGCTGGCCCGTTCGATCCGCGCACATCTCGCCAAGCTAGACTGGGAGCCGGAGGTGATCCTCGCCTCCTACCATGGCATCCCGCAGAGCTACTTCGAAAAGGGCGACCCCTACTACTGCCATTGCATGAAAACCACTCGCTTGCTGCGCGCTGCACTCGGCCTCGACGAACGGCGCCTGTTTGCGACCTTCCAGTCGCGGTTCGGGCCGGAGGAGTGGCTGAAGCCCTACACGGATGCAACGGTGGAGCGCTTGGCGCGAGAGGGGGTGCGGCGGCTCGCGGTGGTCAACCCCGGTTTTGCTTCCGACTGCCTGGAGACGCTCGAGGAAATCGCCGGGCTCGTCGCCGAAAGCTTCCGTCATCATGGCGGAGAAAAATTCGCCCACATCCCCTGTCTCAATGACAGCGAGCAGGGCATGCGCGTGATCGAACACCTGGTCCGGCGCGAGCTCCAGGGCTGGACCTAGCGGACAGAAATCTCAGAAAATAGTGCCGTTACAATATGATGTGCGTTCCAATATTCATCATTTCTCAATGTGTTGTTAACCGGCCGTTCGAATCTGCCGGCTAACCATGGCATGCGCCGGCTCGCTCGCGCGGTGCATCTTCTGACGAAAGGGGCCGTCATGGAATTCAATATTCTTGGTGGGCTCGGCATTTTCGGGGTCGTGCTGATCGTATTTGCGATCGCGATCGCCTGGAGCTGCGTCAAGGTAGTACCGCAAGGCTACAACTACACGGTGGAGAGCTTCGGCCGGTACGAGAAAACCCTCGAGCCGGGTCTTCACCTGCTGATCCCCGTGGTGCAAGCGATCGGCTATCGCATGAATATGAAGGAACAGGTGATGGACATTCCCTCGCAGGATGTCATCACGCGCGACAATGCCATGGTCACTGTCGATGGCGTCGCCTTCTACCAGGTGCTCAACGCGGCTCGCGCCGCCTACGAGGTCGACCAGCTCGAGCACTCCATTACCAATCTCACCATGACCAATATCCGTACCGTCATGGGCTCGATGGACCTCGACGAGTTGCTTTCAAATCGCGACACCATCAATGCCAAGCTGCTACAGGTGGTCGACGCGGCGACCGAAGCCTGGGGAGTGAAAGTCACCCGCATCGAGATCAAGGATATCGCCCCGCCGCGTGACCTCGTCGACAGTATGGCTCGCCAGATGAAAGCCGAGCGTGAGAAGCGCGCCCAGATCCTCGAATCGGAGGGCATGCGGCAGGCCGCGATCCTCAAAGCCGAGGGCGAGAAGCAGGCGGTCGTGCTCGAGGCCGAGGGCCGCAGAGAGGCGGCATTCCGCGATGCCGAGGCGCGTGAGCGCCAAGCCGAGGCCGAGGCGAAAGCCACCGAGCTCGTGAGCAATGCGATCGCGGCCGGCAACATCCAGGCGATCAACTACTTCATCGCCAACAGCTACGTGAAGGCGCTCGAGGAACTCGCCAGGTCGCCGAACCAAAAGGTCATCATGATGCCGCTCGAGACCTCCTCGCTGATCGGCACCCTGGCCGGTCTTGCTCAGATCGCTAGCGAGGCTTTCGGTGGCGACGGGGCGCGCCCGTCGCCGCCTCGTCGCACCGGCTCAGTGCCCCAGGCCTGATCCGGGGCCTACAATGGCAACCGGGCAGCGGGCGTGCTAGGCAGGCCGGCTAGCGGAGGACGGTAGCATGAAAGCGATCACCGACTTCTTCTGGGCCCTTGGGGCTTGGAACTGGTTCATCATCGCCATCGGGATGCTGCTCCTCGAAATGCTGGTGCCGGGCGTGCATTTCATGTGGTTCGGAATGGCTGCCGTGGTCATGGGCGTGCTGGCCCTGTCATTCGACATCCCGGTTCACTGGCAACTGATCATCTTCGCGCTGATCGCGCTCAGCGCCATATACGCGGTACGCCGCTTCTGGCGGGCGGAGATGGCGGTAAGCGACGAGCCCAACCTCAACGTGCGGGGAGCCCAGTACATCGGCCGCATCGTGACGGTGGAAGAGGCTATCGCCGGCGGGCGCGGCAAGGTACGGGTCGGCGATACGCTGTGGAACGCGGAGGGTCCCAACCTACCCAAGGGCGCCCGCGCCAAAGTGACCGGCACCAACGGCACTGTGCTGGTGGTGGCGGCTGTGGATTGATCAAACCACGCCCGCACGAACCAGATCGTGCACGTGCACGATGCCGACCGGCTTGCCCTTGTCCACCACGAACATCTGCGTCCGCTTGAGCGAGTTGATCTGCTCCAGGGCGGCGGAGGCAAGCATGTCGGGACGCAGAGTGTTCGGCTTTCGGGTCATGATATCGCAGGCGCGCGCGGCGAGCAGCTCGGCTCCCATGTGACGCCTCAAATCGCCGTCGGTGATCATCCCAGCGAGCCGACCTTTGGCGTCGATCACGCCGAGGCAGCCGAAGCTCTTCTGGGTCATGATCACAATGGCGTCCGACATCACGGTGTTCTCTGCGACCAAGGGGAGCCGGTCGCCTTTGTGCATGACATCGGACACCAACTTGAGCTGGGCACCGAGCGAGCCGCCGGGATGCAGCGCCTTGAAGTCGTGCGCGCTGAATCCCTTGGACTCAAGCAGTGCGATGGCGAGGGCGTCCCCGAGCGCAAGCTGCATGGTGGTGGACGTGGTGGGTGCGAGCCCATGCGGGCAGGCCTCCTTGGCCTTGGGCAGCTCGAGCACGACGTCGGAGGCCTTGGCGAGCGCCGATTCGCACCGCGAGGTGAGCGAGATCAGCGGCACGGCGAAGCGGCGCGAATAGGTGATGATGTTCTTGAGCTCCACCGTCTCACCCGACCAGGAGACGGCCAGGATCACGTCCTGGCGCGTGATCATGCCGAGATCGCCGTGGCTTGCTTCCGAGGGGTGAACGAAAAAGGCAGGCGTGCCCGTGGAAGCGAAGGTGGCGGCGATCTTCTGCGCGACGTGGCCGCTCTTGCCGATCCCGGTGACGATGACACGCCCTTGGGCGGCCTTAAGGATACGAACCGCCTCTTTGAAGGGGGCTGCGAGCGGTCCGGAAAGCTCGCCAGCGAGCGCTGCCAGTCCCTCCCCCTCGATGGTGAGCGTTCGCGCTGCCGAGGCCACCACCGGGTCCGGCTTCTCTGCGCCCCGGGTGTGGGCGGTGGATTTCAGTTTGCGGATGCTCAGCGCTGGCGATGACATTTCCTGCAAGTCCCCCCGTGGCTGGCTGCCTTATCAGAGTCGTGCACGGCGGCCCACGTTGTCTGGTAGAGGGCGTGCGCGCACTGAAGCGATCGGCCTTTGGTCATCGACGCCTCAAAGCAACTTCTCGAGTTCGGCCCTGAGGGCCGGGCCCAGATCACTGCGGGCAAGTGCGTAGGCGACGTTGGCGGCGAGAAATCCGATCTTGGAGCCGCAGTCGTAAATGCGACCGCTGAAGCGAACGGCGAAGAAGGGCTGATCGGCCGACTTCGACAGCCTGATCATTGAGTCGGTGAGCTGGATCTCGCCGCCTGCCCCGCGCTCCTGCTCGCCGAGCAGGCTAAAGATCTCCGGCTGCAGGATGTAGCGTCCGGAAATGTGCAGGTTGGATGGAGCCGCGCCGCGCGGCGGCTTTTCGACCATGTGGGTGATGCGGGAGACCTTGGCGTTCGCGTTCTCGACGCCGACGATGCCATAAAGGTGGGTCTGCTCGTCAGGCACGGGCGAGACTGCGATGTGGTTGCCGCCGTGGGCTTCGTAAGCCTCGATCATCTCCGCCATGAACGGTTTTTCCGAATGGTGGAGCATGTCGGGGAGCAGCAAAGCGAACGGCTCATCGCCAACAATGTCACGCGCGCACCAGACGGCGTGGCCCAGCCCCAACGGGGCTTGCTGGCGGGTAAAGCTCGTCTGCCCGGCGCCGGGCAGATCGCGCATGATGAGCGCTAGTTCGCTGTCCTTGCCACGCTCTGACAGGGCGCGCTCAAGCTCGTAGGCACTGTCGAAATGATCCTCGATCGCGCCCTTGTTGCGTCCGGTGACAAAGATGAAGTGCTCAATGCCTGCCGCCCGCGCCTCGTCTACCACGTGCTGGACCACCGGCCGATCGACCACCGGGAGCATTTCCTTCGGGATCGCCTTCGTCGCCGGCAGGAACCGGGTGCCGAGCCCGGCCACGGGAAAAACCGCCTTGCGAACACGCCTTGCCCGGCTCGACATCCGCCACCCTCTCTACAGTCGCTGACCCCTTCGACCGGCCGGACGCGACGGCCGTTGAATTCGCAGATATTGCTTGAATTGTGCCAGATTGGAGGCCGGACCTCCAGGGCGGCAATTGGGGAAATGAACCGAGCAGCAACGGGTTAAGGCCGGTCATGCGCGTGCTTGTCACGGGGGGAGGTGGCTATATCGGCAGCCACATGGTGCTCGATCTTGTCGATCGGGGCGAGCGCCCCGTCGTTCTCGACAACCTCTCGACCGGGTTCCGGCAGGCTCTGCCAGCCGGAGTCGAGTTTATCGTCGGGGATTGCGGCGACACGGACCTGGTAAGGACGCTCATGGAGAAGCATGCGGTCGACGCGATCATCCATTTCGCCGGGTCGATCGTGGTGGCGGAATCGATCGCGGACCCCCTTGGCTATTATTTCAACAACACGGTGAAGTCTCGTGCGCTGCTTGAGGCAGCCGTCGCCTGCGGAGTGCGATCCTTCATCTTTTCTTCGACAGCGGCGGTCTATGGCAGCGCCAGTGCAGCGCCCATAGCGGAGGATGCGCCGCTTGCGCCCATTTCGCCCTATGGGTGGTCCAAGCTGATGACCGAGATCATGCTGGCGGACGCCGCCAGGGCCCATGGCCTACGCTACGTGATCCTTCGCTACTTCAACGTGGCCGGCGCCGATCCGAAAGGTCGCTCGGGGCAGTCGACGCCGCGAGCGACCCATCTGATAAAGGTAGCCTGCGAGACGGCGCTCGGCAGGCGCAGCCACATCGAGGTGTTCGGGACGGACTACCCGACACCCGATGGCACATGCGTTCGCGACTACATCCACGTAAGCGACCTTGCTTATGCGCACACCGCCGCCCTCGACCATCTGCGGGCCGGGGGAACCTCAGACGTCTTCAATTGCGGATACTCAAAGGGTTACAGCGTGCTTGAGGTGATCGAAGCGGTGAAGCGCGCGGCCGGCCGGGACTTCGAGGTGCGTCCTGCCGGTCGTCGCGCGGGGGATCCGCCCTCGCTCGTGGCCCAGTCCTCCAAGATCCGGGCCGTACTCGGTTGGAAGCCCCGTTACGACGATCTCGACCGCATCGTGGCCGACGCGTTGGCGTGGGAAAAGCGCCTCGTTGGCTCGTGGTGAGAGGTCGGTCAGATGGCCCGTCGGCCGCTTTGGTCAAACAATTGCCAAGGGACTCGTTCACTGCCCTACACGTTGCGTGCGCTTCGGTCGGCGATGCGGTGCCTGCCGGGTCGCGGAGCGCCGCCGGGAGGGTGGATGCGAGCGAGCCGAGCGGGCACAGCGCTGGGCATCGTCGTGGCCATTGCGGCCGGGCTGGTCGGCACGGACGTCGGGGCGGCCGACGAGGGCTTCCGGCGGTGGGTCGAGGAGCTCTGGCCCGAAGCACAGGCTCAAGGAGTTAAGCGGGCGACCTTCGAACGCGCCTTCGCGGGCGTAGAGCCCGACCGGTCGCTTCCCGATCTGGTGCTGCCCGGCAAGAAGCCAAGCGAGGTGAGAGGGCAGGCCGAGTTCATCAGGCCGCCGCAGGACTATCTCAACCGGAACTATCTGGCACGACTGGCGCAACAGGGCCGTGGCTTCATGGCGCAATACGCGGATGCGCTGGCGAAAATCGAGAGGGAGATAGGCGTCGAGCGCCACGTCGTGCTTGGTATCTGGGGGCGGGAGACGGCGTATGGGCGGCACAAGCTGCCCTACCATGCCATCACGGCGCTCGCCACCCAGGCTTATCTCGGGCGGCGCAAGGAGATGTTCCGCGCCGAACTGCTGGCGGCGCTCCGGATGCTCGAGGAAGGCGTGATCGCGCACGAGAACATGCGCGGATCATGGGCGGGTGCGCTCGGCTTGCCGCAGTTCATGCCGACGGACTACTACGCCTACGCCTACGATCTTGACGGCGACGGCAAGAAGGACATCTGGAACTCCGTTCCCGATGCGCTCGCGTCCGCCGCCAAGCAGCTCAAGGACAAGGGTTGGATCGGCGGCCTTTCCTGGGGCTACGAGGTGACACTTCCCGCAGACCTCGACTGCGCGAGCGAGGGTCCGGGTGCGGAGCGCCCGCTCGGCGAATGGGTGCGGCTGGGTGTGCGGCGGGCCGGGGGTCGGGCGTTTCCGCCCGAAGCAATGGGGGCCGTCGCCTACCTGATGATGCCGGGCGGCGCCTACGGCCCGGCTTTCCTTGTCACCGAAAATTTCAAAGTGATCCGGCGCTACAACATGTCGGACCTCTACGCGCTTTTCGTGGGCAACCTTTCCGACCGCATTGCCGGCGGAGGGGACTTCGTAACGCAGTGGCGAAACATCAAGCAGCTTTCGACCGGCGATATCGAGGAAATCCAGGAACGACTGCAGCGGCTCGGCTACGCGATCGACAAGGTGGACGGCAAGATCGGTTCGGTAACCCGGCGCCAGGTGGGGCTCTTTCAGCGTGCAAGCCGGCTTCCCGTCGACTGCTGGCCGGGCCTTGCAACCCTCGACAGGGCGCGCGCCTCGCAAGCCCGGCCCTGACCGGCCATTTGACGTTCGCCGCCCGGCGGTCCTATCTGGAAGCGGGACGCTTTGCAGGGAGCTGCAAAGATGCGCATGCGCGGGCTTTGTGTGGGGCTGCTGGCGGCGGTGGTTGCTGCCGGATCGGTCATGCCTGCCGCGGCCCAGACCGAGTCTTACGGCTCAAGCTATTTGCCGCCCTTCCCGCAGAACGATACCTATCGCCTGCAGGTTATCGGCGATTCGCTGGCTGAGGGTCTGCTGGAGGGCATGTTGCAAGCCTTCGCCGGCGAGAACCGCCTGCAGATCCAGCGCCGGGTGCGCAGTTTGAGCGGCCTCACCCGTCCGGAGGCGGAGGAGACCCTGCGTACTTTCGAGGAGTCGCTCGCCACCGACAGCATGCACATCGCCGTCGTCATGCTGGGGGCCTACGATCGAACCCCCATGCGGCTTGCCAATGGACGGCGCGTGTCCATCGAATCGGAGGAGTGGCGCAGCGAGTATGCCCGCCGAATCGACCGCGCCATGCGGGCGCTCAAGCGGCGCAACGTGGCGGTCTACTGGGTGAGCCTGCCCATCCTGCGCCGCCCGGAGTGGAGCGCGGATGCATCCGAGATCAACGAGATCATCCGTGAGCGGGCCGGAGCCAACGGCATCCGCTTCATCGACATTTTCAACGAAACCGCCGACGAGACCGGCAACTACAGCGCCTACGGCGCCGACCTCGCCGGCAAGAACCGGCTGCTGCGCGAGGCCGACGGCGTCCATTTCACCTCGACCGGCAATCGCAAACTGGCCTTTTACGTCGAGCGCGAGCTGAAGCGCGATCTCACCCATGCAAGCAACGAGCGCGCAACTCCGCTCGCTGGCAGCGAGAGCGAGCAGCGCCGCCTTGTCCCCGCGGCGGCCGCTGCCCCGGGCGAGGTGGGCAAGGGAGCAGGCGAGAACAAGGCTCCCCGCCAGGCCGGGTCTGCCCCTCGTTCCGGCGAGCCTGGGAGCAGCACCCGGGCCGACAACACGAAGGTCTCGTTCAAGGTGCCGGGGGCGAGCGGACGCGAGGAGCAGGTGACGGTGGAGATCGTGCGACCGGCCATTCCGGCCTCGGTGATTGCTCTGGTTACGCGGCGGGAGTCGGCGGACCGCGCAACGCCGATCGGCGAAACGGTTACGCAGACGCTGGCGAACGGCATCATGGTCATGGACTCGCTGACGCTCACGGCCACGCCGGGGCTCAAGGGACAGCGCCCCCCACCCACGCAGATGCCGTTCTTCCGCGTGCTCGTTAAAGGCGAGCGGCAGACGCCCCGCCCCGGTCGCGCCGACGATTTTCGCTGGCCGCGCGAGGACGAGGCAGCGCCGCCACCGCCC
>DATLZB010000224.1:0-29230 GCA_035574175.1 Hyphomicrobiaceae bacterium | reverse complement strand
CCCTCATCGACGCCTTCCAGCACCGCTACAACACCTGGCGGCCCCACGGCGCACTTGGCGGCTTGACACCCGCCCAGTACCTTCAAGCCCGCCAAGCCAAGGAAGCCTCCCGTTCTCATATGTCATGAGCGAGGACAGCCTATTGCTTCTCTACCGGGGGCGACCTATAAGGCCCGAGCCCTGCACCGGTGCATAAGGCGCGGCGTGCGCGGCGCCGCCGAGGCGCCCTGCCTCGCGTTTCAAGCCCAGGTAGCTCAGTTGGTAGAGCACGTGACTGAAAATCACGGTGTCGGTGGTTCGATTCCGCCCCTGGGCACCACCCACCTGCCACCTGCTTGTCCGGCCCGGAGACATGGGTGACAGAACGTACCTAACACATAGGTAACACCTTTGCGCCGGCAAGTGACAGCGCCGCTGTCCGGTCCGCACCACTGAGGTAGCACGGAGCTTCACAATACCCAGGGCCTCTCGCAATCGCACTAACAGGCGATGCCCTGGCCCGCTCCTGCAGCTACGCAGAATCCACGCGCACACATGCACGACGCCCAGTCAGCGCCTGCCTTAGCCCTCGTCCGGCAGTAGCAGACCGCCGCGACGTACTCAGGGTTGCTCGCAACGGCCTTGCCCTTGCTCTTCTGAGCCTCAGACGTGCTTGTCGGCATCGCCAACAGGGTGATAGCGAAAGTAGCAGCAATCAACGTTCTCATTGCCTTCCTCCCAGACCACTTCATGAATACGAAACCGTCTCTCAATCCGACCTTCACTCCGCTTGTGCACACTCAGCGGAGCCGGCCGCTGCTCGTAACAGCGAGCGGCCCCTGACCATCAATCGCGCTATGGAGTGACCAATGGCTACCCCTATTTCTACCCCACCGTCTCCGCTGGTCTACTCGGCACCAATTGTTGCCTTCTGCAGCCCTGCCTTGGCCTCGGCCTCGATCTTCTCGCGCGGCGCCTCCTCGCCCGAGGAATAGCCGCGCTGATCTTGTTTCCAGCCGAAGCCAGGTCCCATGCCGGGGCCCAGGCCCACGCCGGGACCCTTGCCCATACCGCCCGGACCACTTTGGGCAAGCGCGCGCGGCATGCGCGCCGCCAGCACCAGCGCCGCAACGGCGGCAGTTTCATCGGGATATCCTCAACTGTGAGGAAGATGCCATCTGCGCAAGTGCCTTGGCACCCGCTGCTTGGCCCAAGGCGCATTCGCATGAATATCGAGCTGCCTTGGTAAGGTGATGGACCGGCATCAAATTGCCGAGCTCGTGCCCGATTGCGCGGGCCCCGCGAAGGATCGCGCTGGCCGGCCCCGTCCCCGGTCCGCTATCATGGAGCCGATCACACCCGAGCGCACCCTTTCATGAATCGCCCGCTCGCCGTCGACAGGCTCGAGGAAATCCGCCGCCGCTTGACCTCCCTCGGCTCCGTCAGCGTCACCGAACTGGCCGGCGCCCTCAACGTCTCGCGCGAAACCATCAGGCGCGACCTCAAGCTGTTGGCCGAGCTTGGCGATGCTGAGATCGTCCACGGCGGAGCTACCCGTCGGCGGGTCGTCGAACCGGGTCTTGCTCAGCGTACCGAGGAAAACAGGAAGGCCAAGCTGCTCATTGCCAAACGTGCGGCTGGCCTGTTGTTCGAGGGAGCCACGATCCTCATAGACTCGGGCTCGACCACGCTTGAGTTCGCCCGCGAGATCGCACGTCTTCGTGGCATCACCGCAGCCACCAACAGTCTCGGCGTGGCGACCGTCCTTGCACGCTCGCGCCACAAGGTGCATCTGCTTGGCGGTGAGATCGATCCCAACGACGAGTCGAGCATGAGCGCGGAGACCATCGCTGCGCTCGACGCCTTCAGCTTTGACCTTGCCTTCGTCGGTGTCGGCGGCTTATCGGCCAAGGCCGGGGTCACCGACTACACCAGGACGGGCGCGCAGTTTCGATCACGAATGATCGCCGCGGCGTCGCGCGCCTATTTGCTTGCCGATTCCTCAAAGTTCGAACGTGAGACGCCCTACCCCGTGGCGGGCGCCGACCGGATCGCCGGCCTTGTCACCGAACGCCGGCCGACTGGCGCCCTTGCGCGGTGGTTCGCCAGGCGCGGCATTGCCGTCCTGCTGGCCTGAAGCTCGCCGCTGATTTATTTGTGGCGTTTTGTTGCATTCTGGGGCATTTCGGGGGGAGTGCCAACGCTGCTGCAGAGAGCGTCCGGTGTCCACAGTCCTCCCCTCTCATGCCCGCGCGGTGATCATCGGCGGCGGCATCGCCGGGTGCTCGGTTGCCTATCACTTGACCAAGCTCGGCTGGCGGGAGGTCGTGCTTCTCGAACAGGGTCGCCTCTCCGGCGGCACCACCTGGCATGCCGCCGGGCTCGTCGGCCAGCTTCGCTCGCATCAGAGCATGACGCGCCTCATTCGTTACTCGACCGAGCTTTACGCCGGGCTCGAGACCGAGACCGGCCAGGCCACGGGTTGGAGCCGGTGCGGCTCGCTTACCGTCGCCCGAACCGCCGATCGCATGACCCTGCTGAAGCGGGTTGCTGCCTCGGCTCGGGTGCAGGGCGTCACCTGCGAGCTGCTGTCGCCGAAGGAGGCTGCCGAGAAGTGGCCGATCATGCGCAGCGACGATCTCGTCGGTGCGGCCTGGCTCCCCGGAGACGGCAAGGCCAATCCCGCCGACATCACGGCGGCCCTTGCCAAGGGTGCCCGCTCGCGCGGGGCCCTCTTTGCCGAGAACACGCGCGTACTTAGCATCGACGTCGCCAAAGGACGCGTGCGCGCTGTGCGGACGGCCGCCGCCACCATCGCCACCGAGACCGTCGTCATCGCCGCCGGCATGTGGTCTCGCGACCTCGCCGCCTCGGTCGGCGTGGCCGTGCCGCTCTATCCCTGCGAGCATATGTACATCGTCACGGGCCCCATCCCGGGGGTGCACCGGGACTTGCCCTGCCTTCGCGACCCCGACGGCTACGTTTATTTCAAGGAAGAAGTGGGCGGACTTATCATGGGCGGGTTCGAGCCCAAGGCGAAGCCATGGGCGGTAGACGCAATCCCCGACAAGTTCGAGTTCGAGCTGCTCCCGGACGACTGGGAGCAGTTCGAGATCCTGATGACCAACGCGCTGGTGCGCGTGCCGACCCTGGAGCGAGCCGAGGTCAAGCGCTTCATCAACGGCCCTGAGAGTTTCACCGCGGACAACAACTATATTCTGGGTGAGGCGCCCGGAGTGCGCGGTCTTTATGTCGCCGGCGGATTCAACTCTATGGGCATCGCCAGCGCCGGCGGCGCCGGCATGGCGCTTGCCGAGTGGATCGACGCCGGCGAGCCGCAGCTTGACCTCTGGCCGGTCGACATCCGTCGGTTTGCGCCGTTCAACGCCAACCCTGCCTGGCTGAAGGACCGCGTCGGCGAGGTGCTGGGTCTGCACTACATGATGCCCTGGCCCAACCGGGAGCTCGAGACCGCCCGCCCGTTCCGCCGCTCCCCGCTCTACGACCGGCTCGATGAAAAGGGCGCCATCTGGGGCTCCAAAATGGGCTGGGAGCGGCCCAACGTGTTCGCACCGCCGGGCGCACCCCGCCGTTTGGAGTATGGATGGAATCGCCAGAACTGGTTTCCCTGGCACGTCGAGGAGCAGCTCGCCGCCCGTCAGGCCGCGGCCATCTTCGACATGACCTCGTTCGCCAAGTTCCTGATCCAGGGTTTGGACGCCGAGACCGAACTCAACCGCCTTTGTGCCAACGACGTCGCCGTTCCGGTCGGTTGTAGTGTTTACACGGGAATGCTCAATGCGCGCGGCGGCTACGAAAGCGACGTCACCGTTGCTCGCCTGTCGGAGTTTGAGTTCCTCGTGCTGACCGGAACCGCGCAAGCCGTGAGGGACGCCGACTGGATTCGCCGCAATCTCCGCGAAAGCGCGCGCGCGACGCTGACCGATGTGACCTCCGCCTATTCGGTTCTGGCGCTCGCTGGGCCAAAGTCGCGTGAACTGCTTGCGCGCCTCACCCGCACGGCGCTCGATGCACGAGCCTTCCCGTTCGCGACGGTAAAACCGATCGCACTCGGCCATGCCACCGTTCTCGCCTGCCGGCGCACCTATGTGGGCGAGCTTGGGTGGGAGCTTTACGTGCCGAGCGAGTTCGCGGTGACCGTCTACGACGCGCTCCTCCGAGCCGGTCGCGATCTCGCGCTGAAGGACGCTGGCTACTACGCCTTGGAGGGTTTGCGCCTTGAGAAGGGCTATCGCGCCTGGGGCCGAGAGCTCACTCCCGACCACAACCCCTACGAAGCGGGGCTCGAGTTTGCGGTGAGGCTCAACAAGGGTGTCGACTTCATTGGCCGCGCCGCCCTCGTTGAGCTGCGCGGGAAGCCGCCACGACGGCGCTGCGTTTCGCTCGTTGCCGCATCACCAGATGCGCCGCTCGCGCACGGCGGCGAGCTGGTGCTGTCGGCCGGACGCCCTGTGGGCGAGGTCACATCGGCCGCATACGGGGCCGCGCTCGGCCGCCTCGTCATGCTCGGCTATGTCGAGACCGGCAGCGAGCTCATCGATGACACCTGGCTTGCGCGGCAGAACTTTACGGTCGACATCGCCGGCGAGGTGGTCGCCGTGAGCGCGAGCCTCAAGCCCCCCTACGATCCGGCCAATGTGCGCCTCCGAGGCTGACGGGGGACACCATGGAAGCCACCGTTTTCCTTGCCGTGCTGGCGGCCGCCGCCTTCCACGCCGGATGGAACGCCATCCTCAAAATCCGGCTCGAGCCGCTGCTCGCCATGTCGCTGATCGCGGCGGCATCGGGTCTGGTCGCGCTACCCTTCTTGCCGATCGTCGATGTTCCCCATCCCGATTCGTGGCTCTATCTCTTGGCATCGCTGATCATCCACTTCGTCTATTACATCGCCCTAGCGGAAGCCTACCGCACCGGCGATCTCGGGCAGGTCTATCCAATTGCGCGCGGCACCGCACCGCTGCTCACCGCCGTCGGCGCCTCGCTCTGGCTCGACGAGCACCTCGGTTGGATCGGCTGGTGCGGGATCCTGGTTCTGGCGGGCGGCATCATGCTGTTGTCCTTCCGTGGCGGACGCGACGTGCGCAGGATCGACCGTCGCGCCATCGCGTTTGCGCTGGTGACCGCCGCCTCCATCGCCCTCTATACGCTGGCCGATGGCATCGGCGCCCGCCTCGCCGGCCCGGCCTCCTCCTACATCGTTTGGATGTTCGTGCTCGACGGGCTGATGATGCTGACCTTCGGCCTGCTCCGGTTCCCCAAAGCGATGGTGTCGGAGGGCTTCAGTTCCTGGGCCTTGGTGCTCGCCGGCGGTGCCCTTTCCTGCGCCGCCTACGCCATCGCCATTTGGGCCATGACCAAGGCGCCGATCGCGCTTGTCGCCGCTCTGCGAGAGACCAGCGTGCTGTTTGCGGCCATGATCGGCATCGCTTGGCTGCGCGAACCCGTCATGGCCACGCGGCTCGTGGCCGCGCTTCTCGTGGTTGCCGGCATGGTCCTGGTCCGACTGCGCTAGCCGATTCTGGTAGCGGACTGATCAGGAGGCCGTATTGCGGGACGCGGCCTGAGCGCCGGGCTCGGGCGCTGCGCTGCTGCTTTCGCGCAGGCGACTGTCCCTAAGCTCCCCGGCGACCTCGAGGATCGGATAGGCGACCGAGGTTAGATGCGAGTTGATACGTTTGAGATCGCGAACGATGTCGAGATGGATCGAGCTCGTTTCGATCGACTCCGGCCGCCCGTCCCTGAGCCGCGCGAAATGGCGATCGGCCGCCTCGAACTCCCTGGCCCGCATCGTCGTCTTTTCCTTGAGTAGGCGTCGCGCAAGTGTGACATCCCTGGTTGCGAAGACATTCAGCGCCAGCTTCATGTTGTCCTCGACCTGGGCGTGCAGACGCCTCAGCTCAGCCAGTCCCTCGGCGGAAAAGGCGAGCCGTTTCTTGATCTTCTTGGCAGCCAGCTCCATCAGGTTCTTGTCGATGATATCGCCGACATGCTCCAGATTGGTGGTGAACGTCAGGATCTCGACGTAGCGGCGCGAATCCTCCTCGCTCATGTCGTTTTTGGAGGCCCGGATCAGGTAGAGTTTGATCGCCTCGTGCAGCGCGTCGACGTCGTCGTCGGCCTTCTCCACTTCCTTGACCAGCTTCGGATCGTTGCCCTCGATGGCCTTGAGGGAACGCCGCAGCATGTCGAGAATGATATCGCCGACCTGCAATGTCTGACGCATGGCGCACCCCAGCGCCTCCGACGGGTGCTCAAGCACGCTCGGGTCGAGATGCTGGGCCACGCGTCGGTCCGGAGCTTCGACCGGCAGCGGCATCAACCGACCCACCAGGTAGGCCAGCGGATCAAGCAGCGGGAGAAAAACGACCGCGACCACGATGTTGAACAGCGTGTGAAAGTTGAGAACCAGCCTGTCGGGCGAAAATCCGAAGCCGGCGAGGAGACCGGCGATGAAGGCGAGGAAGGGCAATGCCGCCAGCGCCACCGACAGTCGCGCAAGAAGATTGCCGAGCGGCACGCGGCGAGCGGCGACGGGCGATCCCGACAGGGCTATCAGGGGTGCGATCGCTCCACCGACGTTGGCGCCGATGACCAGGGCCAGCGACAGAGTGGGCCCGACGGCGCCGCTCGCCGCCAGCGACATGATGAACAGAACGATCGCCAGGCTCGAATGAGCAAGCCACGTAACCGCGGCCGCCACCAGCACGGCGATGATCGGCTCCGAACCGAGCGCTCCGAGCACCACCTTGACCGTGGTGCTCTGCTCCATGGCTCCGGAAACGCTCGCCAGGACGCTCAAGGCCAACAGCATCAGACCAAGGCCGATGCAGATGCGGCCCGCGTTTCTGACCTGTCCGTTGGTCGAGACACTGAACAGGACCAGGCCGGCAAACATCAACCCGGACCATAGCCACTTGATGTCGAAGGCAAAAACCTGTGCGACGAGCGTCGAACCGATATCCGCGCCGAGCATCACCGCCAGCGCCACGGGCAGCGTGAGCAGCCCCCTCCCGGCGAACGAAGCAAGCAGCAGCGCCGTGGCGGTGGAACTTTGCAAAACGCCGGTGACCCCGACGCCGGCGGCGAAAGCGGCGAAACGGTTCTTGGAGGCGCGGGCGAGCAAGGCGCGCAGGTTGGCACCAAACGAGCGGGTAAGTCCGGTGCGCACCATGCGCACGCCCCACAGGAGGAGCGCCACGGCGCCGAGAAGGGTCAGCAACAGCTCGCTTCCGGCCATTTCGATCTTCTTCGTTGTCAGGCCCGATCTCGCGCTGCGGTGGCCGCTCGACCGGCGAAGCTCCGTCCGTGCCCCTGCAAAGTACGATCAAGGGTACGGCCAAATTGAGTTGGCGAAAAGTGGCCTTGTCAGGCTTTTTGACCGTATGGCACCCCGGCCTCCCGGCGGGGCTCGGCAAGCCATCCGCTTTCCAGCGCAAGCTGCTGCGCCGTATCGAGGAAGCGCGCGACGAGCCCGAGACTGCGGCGCTCGATTCGGCAGATCGCATATTCGGCCAGCGCCACGTCGGCGTCGCTGATGGCGAGTGCGCGCAGGCGTGCGTCCTTGCCCGCCTCGCTGGAGAACACCACACCCACGCCGAAGCCGGCCGCAACCGCCTCGCGCACCGCCTCGCGCGTTGCCACGTCGAACACCTGCCCGGTCGCGATGCGGTCGCGGGTAAGCCGTTCCTCCAAGGCCTCTCGCGTGATGGAGCCTCGCTCACGCACAACGAGATCGCGGCCCTTGAGATCGGCAATGCGAACGCTTCTGCGTCGCGCCAACGCGTCTCTGGCGCTGACCAGCAGCACGAGACGATCATGTCTGATCTTCACGGAGAACAGCCTTGGATCGGTGCTCGCACTGGCCATCACGCCGACGTCGGCCTCGTCATTGAGGACGTGCGCGGTGACCTCCGCGGAGTTGTCGATGCGGATCGAGAAGTTGAAGGAGCTCGATTGGCGTTTGAGCTCGGCCAATACTGGCAACACGTGTACGGCACTGTCTGCGCTGACCCTCAGGCCCCCCCGCAGCGCCGACCGCGTTCCGCGCAGCACACGGTCGACCTCTCCCAACACCTCCTCCAGACGGTTGGTGGCCGCGACCAAGGCCTGTCCCGCCGCGGTCAGACGGATGCGGCGGCCGCTGCGCTCGAACAAGGCAATGCCGGCCGACCGCTCGAGCGCGCGCACCTGCGCGGAAAGTGTTGGCTGGCTCACCCCGCTCATGCGGGCGGCAAGCGTGAAACTGCCCGCCGCTGCCACGCGATGAAAGGCGAGAACGTGCGTGAGATTCATAGATGCGCTCTATGGATTGGATCGATGACTGATATTGGATCAATTCTTGTCCCGGGGCTAGAATTTCTGCGCCAATCGGTCGCCTATGGGAGCCCCTCATGAGCGTGAAGCGTGTGAGGCGTGGCCAGTCTGAGACTGGCGATCCTCTGCTTCTCACGCCCGGCCCTCTGACCACCTCCCGCCGGGTCAAGGAGGTCATGCTTCACGACTGGGGCTCGCGGGACGCTGCCTTTCTCACCATCAATCGGCGGGTTCTGGAGCGTCTACCCGCCATCGTGAACGCCGCCGGTACGCACGTCACGGTACCGATGCAGGGCTCCGGTACATTTGCCGTGGAGGCGATGCTGACCACTTTCGTGCCCCATGATGGCAAAGCGCTGGTGCTCATCAACGGCGCTTATGGCCATCGGGCCAGACGGATCCTCGACCTTGCGCGGCGGTCGTCGGTCGTGCACGAGACTGCGGAGGACCGCCCTCCCGATCTTGGCACGATCGACGGGTTGCTGGCCTCCGACCGCTCGATTTCACATGTGTTCGCCGTCCATTGCGAAACGACCAGCGGCATCCTCAATCCCGTTGCCGAAATCGGAGCGCTGGCCGAACGGCACGGCCGCCGCTTCTTGATCGATGCCATGAGCGCTTTCGGGGCCTTGCCGCTTGATGCTGCACGCGTGCGCTTCGATGCTCTGGCCGCCTCTTCCAACAAGTGCATCGAGGGCATTCCCGGCTTGGGCTTCGTCATCGCGCGCCAAGACGCCCTGGCCGAGGCCAGGGGCCGCGCCACCACGCTCTCGCTTGATCTCTTCGATCAGTGGCAAAGCATGGTCAGGACCGGTCAGTACCGCTTTACCCCGCCGACCCATGTCATTGTTGCATTCCACCAGGCCCTCGAAGAGTTCTTCGCGGAGGGCGGGCAGGAAGGACGAGGGAGGCGGTATGCTGAAAATTGCCAAATCCTCATCGAGGGAATGCGCGAGCTGGGCTTCAAGCCGCTGTTGCCGCCAGCGTTGCAGGCTCCCATCATCGCCACCTTTCACATGCCGAAGCATCCCAAGTTCAAGTTCTCGGCGTTTTATGAAGGTCTCAAGGAGCGTGGCTTCGTCATCTATCCGGGCAAACTGACCGTCGCCGACACGTTCCGGATCGGCTCGATCGGCAGACTGTTTCCCGATGACATGCGCGCCCTCTTGGCCAACGTCCGTGAGGTACTGAGCGAGATGGGGATCGCCAGCTTGGCGGCCGAGCGCGGTCCGCTTGACAGGGATCTGACATGACATCCGACCGTGCCCCGCATCAAGTGGTCTGCAATGGTCGGACCTACGCTTACGCCAAGGCGCCGACGGTCGTAATCTGCCTCGATGGCTCCGCACCGGGCTACATTGAAGAGACCATCAAGGCCGGCCGCGCCCCCACGTTCGAACGCTTCATGCGCACCGGCGCGAGCCTGCTCGCCGACAGTGTGATCCCGAGCTTCACCAATCCCAACAACCTGTCCATCGTTACGGGCAGACCGCCGGCGGTGCACGGCATTGCGGGGAACTTCTTCTATGATGCCGCGAGCGGAACCGAGGTCATGATGAACGACCCCAAGTTCTTGCGCGCGCCGACCATCCTCAAGGCCTTTCACGACACTGGCGCTAAGGTCGCCGCGATCACCGCCAAGGACAAGCTGCGCCTGCTGCTCTCGCACGGTCTTGACTATGCGACCGGCCGCGCCATCGCCTTCTCCTCCGAGCGCGCCGATCGCGCGAACAAGAGCGACAACGGCATCGATGACGCCCTGCGCCTGGTCGGCCTGCCGTTACCTGACGTCTATTCTGCGTCGCTATCCGAGTTTGTGCTGGCGGCCGGCGTCAAGCTCGTGGAGCACTTCCGCCCCGACGTGATGTACCTTTCCACCACCGACTACGTGCAGCACAAGGTGGGCCCTGGCACGGCGATGGCCAACGACTTCTACGCGATGATCGATGGATACATCGCGCGGCTGGACGAGCTGGGGGCAGTTATCGTGATCACTGCCGACCACGGCATGAACGACAAGCACCAGGCGGACGGCTCGCCCAACGCGATTTATCTGCAACCGCTCTTCGACGAATGGCTCGGCAAGGATGCCGCACGCGTGATCCTGCCCATCACCGACCCCTACGTGGTCCATCACGGCGCCCTCGGATCGTTTGCGACCGTGTATGTGCCGGCCGGCACCGACGTCTGGGCTCTGATCGACAAGCTGAAGCGGGTGGCGGGCATCGACCTGGCGCTACCTCGGGCCATCGGCTGCGAGCGCTTCGAGCTTCCACCGGATCGGGTCGGCGACATCATCGTCGTGTCCGCGCGTGACAAGGTGCTCGGCACCGCGCCCGATAAGCACGACCTCTCGGGCCTCGATGAACCGCTTCGCTCGCACGGCGGGCTTGCCGAGCAGAAGGTACCGGTCATCTCCAACCGCAGGCTGTCGGTGCCCTGGCAGCGCAAGCTGCGCAATTTCGATGCGTTCGACCTCGCGCTCAATCACGTCGCCTGAGGAGCCGCGGATGCAGGAGCACGTCGGCAAACCGAAACTTCCCGTCAAGTCCCACGAGTCGATGCGCATCTGCGGCCGGCTCGTCGATGCAAACGAGGTGATCGAAGTCTTCAACCCCTATACCGGCGCCGTCATCGCCACCGTACCAGCCGCATCGCCGAAGCAGGTTGCTGCCGCCTTCGAGCAGGCCGCCGCCTTCAAATCGAAGCTCAGCCGCTATGACCGCCAGAAAATCCTCATGCGGACGGCACAGATTGTTGCCGAACGCAAGCAGGACATCGCTCGGCTGATCACTGCCGAATCGGGCCTTTGCCTGAAGGATTCCTTGTACGAGGTGGGCCGCGCCTACGATGTTTATTGGCTCGCCGGCCAGCTCTCCATCCGTGACGACGGCGAGGTCTACTCCTGCGACGTGACGCCTCACGGCAAAGCACGCCGCATCTACACCATGCGCGAGCCGGTGCGCGGGGTGATCTCGGCCATCACGCCATTCAACCACCCGCTCAACATGATCAGCCACAAGATCGCGCCGGCCATCGCCACCAACAACCGGATCGTGGCAAAGCCGACCGAGCTCACGCCCCTCACCGCTCTGTTGTTGGCAGATATCCTCTACGAGGCCGGCCTACCACCCCAGATGGTGTCCATCGTGACCGGCAATCCCCGCACCATGGGCGATGCCATGATCACCGATCCCCGTGCCGACATCATTACCTTCACGGGCTCGGTGAAGGTCGGCAAGTACATCGCTTCCAAAGCGGGGTACAAACGGCTCGTGCTCGAACTGGGCGGCAACGACCCTCTCATCGTCATGGAGGACGCCGACCTCGACAAGGCTGCCGAGCTTGCCGTCCAAGGGGCGACCAGGAACTCTGGCCAGCGTTGCACGGCAGTCAAGCGCATTCTGGCCGTGGAGGCGATCGCCGATGAATTCGTCGAGCTGGTGGTCGCCAAGGCACGCAAGCTCAAGTCGGGCGATCCGATGGACCCCGAGACCGACGTCGGCACGGTCATCAACGAAGGCGCCGCCAAGCTGTTCGAGGCGCGCGTCAACGCCGCCCTCGAACGCGGCGCCAGGCTGCTCCATGGCAACACGCGCAAGGGAGCACTCTACCCGCCGACCGTGGTCGACCGGGTGCCCTACGACAGCGAGCTCGTGCGGGAGGAGACCTTCGGCCCGGTGATTCCGATCATCCGCTGCCCAAACGACATCGCCGAGGTCATCAGGATCGCCAACTCGACCAGCTATGGGCTCTCCTCAGGGGTTTGCACGAACCGGCTCGATTACATCACGCGCTTCATTAACGAGCTTCAGGTTGGCACCGTAAACATCTGGGAGGTTCCGGGCTATCGCATCGAGATGTCGCCGTTCGGCGGCATCAAGGACAGCGGGCTCGGCTACAAGGAAGGCGTGTGGGAGGCGATGAAGAGCTACACCAACATCAAAACCTACTCACTGCCTTGGCCAAGCTAGCCATTTTGCGTGGGTTTCGCGCCACATGGCTGGTCATACGCGTGGAACATGGACAGTGTAGCATTGCCGACTTCGGATTATATCGCGGAAGGGGAGTAGGAAACATGATGAGTACCCTGATCAGGGCCGGCGCTCTCGCCCTCGGCCTTGTAGTGGTAGCCGGGCCCTTAGCGCCCGCGCTGGCACAAAAGACCAAGCTGACCGTCTATACCGCTATCGAGAACGACCAGCTCGGACCGTTCAAGGCGGCGATCGAGGCCGCCGTGCCCGAGGTCGAAATCGTCTGGGTGCGCGATTCAACCGGCGTCATCACCGCCCGCTTCCTGGCCGAGAAGGACAATCCGCGCGCCGACATGGTGTTCGGGACGGCGGTCACGAGCCTGATTCGGTTCGAGAAGGAGGGCCTGCTTGAGGCCTATGAGCCGAAGGGCGCATCCGCCCTCAAGCCCGAGTTCCGCGACGGCAAGGCGCCGTACACGTGGACCGGCATGGACGCCTATCTGTCGGTGGTTTGCTTCAACACGGCCGAGGCCAAGAAGGGCAACGTCGCCACCCCGACTTCGTGGAAGGACCTGCTCAAGCCGGAGTTCAAGGGCAAACTGGTGATGCCGCATCCGGCCTCTTCGGGCACCGGCTACCTGACCATCGCCGCCTGGATCCAGATCATGGGCGAGCAGGAAGCTTGGAAGTTCATGGACGCACTGCACGAGAACATCGCCGTTTATACGCACTCCGGCTCGGCTCCCTGCGTACAGGCGGCCAAGGGCGAGCGGCTCGCGGGCATCGGCTTCGACATGCGCGGTGCGCGCGAGAAGACGCAAGGCGCCCCCATCGACATCATCCTGCCCAAGGAGGGTGCCGGCTGGGACATGGAGGCGACCGGCATCGTAAAGGGCACGAAGAACCTGGCAATTGCCAAGAAGGTTGCCGACTGGGGCGCCACCAAGGCGGCCAATGAGGCTTACTCCAAGTTCTTCGCCATCGTTGCCCACCCGGAGGTGAAGAACATGCCGCCCAACTACCCGACCAATGCCGAGGCGGCCATGGTCAAGAACGACTTCACCTGGATGGCCGACAATCGCGACCGCGTACTGGCCGAGTGGTCGAAGCGCTACGAGGCGAAGGCGGCGCCGAAGTAAGAGCATTAACGGTCGAAAAGGCGTCGCCGACCGGTTGGGGACGAGTAAACCGAGCTTCACCGGCGGCGGCGCCCTTCGCCTGGCGCCCGGCACCGCCCGGCGCCCGAGCCATGGCGAGCTTTCGGGCTTGCTCTTAAGCCCTGTTCTGGCGGAGCATGGCTCGCTGTGGTGGTGAGCAGACCGGGTACATTATGAGCGCTCCGATCAACCCGTCGGTAGCTCGGCCCAAAGAGGGTGCGACCGGGATGACCCCGTTCGTGCGCGTGTACCACCTCACCAAACGGTTCGGCAGCTTCACGGCGCTCAAAAGCATCTCTCTCGACATTCACGAGGGCGAGTTCGTGTGCTTTCTCGGCCCCTCGGGTTGCGGCAAGACCACGCTCTTGCGCTGCATCGCCGGCCTCGATCCGCAGGACGAAGGCAGCATCGAGATCGGCGGCCGCAACGTCTCCCGGCTGCCGCCGGCGGCGCGCGACTTCGGCATCGTGTTCCAGTCATATGCGCTGTTTCCCAACTTGAGCGTCGCGGCCAACGTCGGTTACGGCCTGGTCAACCGGCGCCTGCCCAGAGCGAAGGTGGAGGCCCGCGTTCGCGACCTGCTTGAGCTCGTCGGCCTGCAGGACCAAGGCAGCAAATACCCGGTGCAGCTCTCGGGCGGCCAGCAGCAGCGCGTCGCCCTTGCTCGCGCCCTCGCCACCTCGCCGAGCCTTTTGCTGCTCGATGAACCGCTCTCTGCCCTCGACGCGCGTGTTCGCGTGCGACTGCGCGACGAGATCAAGCAGCTCCAGCGACGCCTCGGCGTGACCACCATCATGGTGACGCACGACCAGGAGGAGGCGCTGTCGATGGCCGACCGTATCGCGGTCATGAACCAGGGGGTCATCGAGCAGATCGGAACCCCCTCCGATGTCTACCGTCGTCCCGCCAGCGCCTTCGTCGCCGATTTCGTCGGCACCATGACCTTCCTTGACGCTGAGGTTTCTGGCCCACGGCGACTGCGGCTCGGTCCGGTTGAGATCGAGTGCGCCGGCGACATGAGCCTCCCGGCAGGCAGCCGGGTGCGCATCGGCTTTCGCCCCGAGGAAGTGCAGGTACGCAACGTCGATTCCGGAACGCCCAATCGCATTGCGGTGCGGGTGAGGTTGCTCGACTTTCTCGGATCGTTCTGCCGGGCGCGGCTGGAGCTGGAGGCGGCCCCCGAGATCGCCATCCTTGCCGATTTCTCGGCCAACCTGATGCGCGATCTCGGCGTCCGGGAGGGGCAGGGGCTCACCATAGCGCTGCCCGCCGAAAGCCTGCACGTGTTCGCCCGCCAGTGAGCGCAAGACCGTGACCGTCGCAGGGACACCATCGCAGTTGGCACCGGCCCTGGCGGGAAAACGCATCCCCCATGACGCGTGGCTGATGCGCCTGGGTGTCGTTCTGCTGATCGGCTGGCTTTTGATATCGCTCGCCCTGCCGCTCTGGGCGCTATTGTCGAAGAGCTTTCAGAACGCCAGCGGAGAGTACATCGGATTCGACAACTACGTCCGTTATTTCTCGACACCGGCACTGTTCGGCTCCATCTACAACAGCATTCTGGTCGGCCTACTCGCCACGGCCATCGTTATTCCGCTTGCCTTCCTCTATGCCTATGCGCTGACGAGAGCGCGCCTTCCGCTCAAAGGTCTGCTCTACGCACTGGCCCTGCTGCCGCTGTTCGCACCCTCGCTGCTGTCAGCGATTTCGCTCATCTACCTGTTCGGCAACCAGGGCTTGCTGAAGGAGCTGATGCTTGGCGCGTCGATCTATGGTCCGATCGGTATCGTGGCGGCCCAGGTCTTCTACTGCTTTCCCCACGCGCTCATCATCCTGGTCACGGCGCTCGCCCTCGCTGACGCGCGGCTTTACGAGGTCGCTGAGGCGCTGGGCACGCCGAAGTTGCGCGTGTTCTGGACAGTGACGCTGCCCGGCGCCAAGTACGGGCTGGTCAATGCCGCCTTCGTCGTCTTCACGCTCTGCGTCACCGATTTCGGCATCCCCAAGGTGATCGGTGGGCAGTTCAACGTGCTTGCAACCGATGCCTACAAACAGGTCGTGGGCCAGCAGAACTTCGAGATGGGCGCCGTCGTCGGTATGGTGCTGCTGGCGCCGGCCGTGGTCGCCTTCGTCATCGACCGCGTGGTGCAGCGCCGGCAGGTGGCACTGCTGTCGGCACGGGCCGTGCCGCTCCAACCGCAGCCGAACCCGATCCGCGATGCGCTGCTCGCCGCCTATTGTCTGCTGGTCGGAGGATTGATCGTTGCCGTGCTGAGCGTTTCGGTGTGGGCGTCGTTCATCACCTATTGGCCCTACAATCTCGCCATGACGCTCAGAAACTACGAGTTCGGCACCTTCGACCCGGGCGGCTGGTCGCCCTACTTCAACTCCGTGGCAATGGCGAGTCTCGCTGCCCTGATCGGCACGGCGATCGTCTTCACCGGCGCCTATCTGGTCGAGAAAACCAAGGTGTTTGCCTCGGGCCGCGCGCTCGCACATCTCCTCGCCATGATGCCGATGGCCGTGCCGGGACTGGTGCTCGGTCTCGGCTACGTGTTCTTCTTCAACGCGCCCTGGAATCCCCTGAACGTGCTGTACGGGACGCTCGCCATTCTCGTTATCAACACCGTCACGCACTTCTACACGGTGGCGCATATCACAGCGCTGACGGCGCTGAAGCAGATCGATCCCGAGTTCGAATCGGTCTCCGCCTCGCTCAAGGTGCCGTTCTGGCGCACCTTCGGCCGGGTCACCGTGCCGATCTGCATGCCCGCCATCCTCGACATCGCGGTCTACATGTTCGTCAACGCGCTGACCACGGTATCTGCCGTCATCTTCCTCTACGGGCCAGCCACCAAGCTTGCCTCCGTGGCCATCGTCAACATGGACGAGATGGGGGCCACCGCGGCCGCGGCCGGCATGGCCACGCTGATCGTGGCGACAGCGCTCGCGGCCAAGCTCCTGCAGCTCCTGCTCGACCACTACGTGTTCGGTCGGCTCCAAGCCTGGCGCAAACGGTAGCGCACCGGCGATGACCCAGCAGACCCGCAAATCCGGAACCCTGCAGGTGGCACCGTCCGAGAGCGACACCAACCTCACTCCCCGGCGCCTGCGTTGGCAACGGCGCAACCTCGATGCCGCCTCGCGCGCGCTGCTTGAGGAAGACGAGCGCCACTTCCTGCGCCAGTCGGTCTCCACGCCCTGCCTCAACGCCATCGCCCGCGCCGAGGGCATCTGGATCGAGGACCTGGCCGGCCGTCGCTACATGGATTTCCACGGCAACAACGTGCATCACATCGGCTACGGCCATCCGCGCCTGAAGCGCGCCATCGCCGAGCAGATGGACGCCTTGCCGTTCGCGCCGCGACGCTATGCCTGCGAAGCTGCCGTCGCTCTCGCCCGCAAACTTGCCGGTATCGCACCGGGGGACCTCTCGAAAGTCCTGTTCACAACCGGTGGATCGGACGCCATCGAGGTCGCCGTGAAGATCGCGCGCGCCGCCACCGGCCGCTTCAAGACGCTGTCGTTCTGGGACGCCTTTCATGGCGCCGGCTTCGGGGCAGCGGCGCTTTCCGGCGAAGCGCTGTTCCGCTCGGGCCCCGCCGCGCCGCTGGTGCCGGGGGCCGTGCACGTCGCCCCCTTCGGCAGCTACCGCTGCCCCTATGGGACGACGAGCGCAGAGGATTCGGGTGAGGCCTGCGCGCGCATGATCGAGTACGTGCTGGAGCGCGAGGGCGACATCGCCGCGCTGATCGCCGAGCCGATCCGCGCGGTGCCTTACGTTCCGCCGCCCGGCTTCTGGGCACGGGTTCGCGCGGCCTGCGACCGTCACGGCACGCTGCTCGTGTTCGATGAGATCCCGACCGGCCTCGGCAAGACCGGTGCCATGTTCGCCTCACAGCACGATGGCGTCGTCCCGGACATCTTGGTGCTCGGCAAGGCGCTCGGCGGCGGCATTCTGCCGATAGCCGCGGTGGTGGCGCGGCCCGAGCTCGACGTCGGCGCGGACTGGGCCTTCGGCCACTACACGCACGAGAAGAACCCGGTCACCGCGCGGGCTGCGCTCACCACCATCGAGATCATCGAGCAAGAGGGACTCGTCGAGAATGCAGCGCGGCTTGGCGCGCTGGCCCTCGAACGGCTCGAGGGCATGAAGCAGCGCATCCCGGCCATCGGGGATGTGCGCGGCCGCGGTCTCCTGATCGGCATCGAGCTGGTCAAAAGCCGCTCGACCAGAGAGCCGGACAACGATCTGGCGGAAGCGGCCATGTATGCCGCCCTGGATCGCGGCCTCTCGCTCAAGACCACCATGGGCAACGTGCTGACGCTGACCCCGCCGCTCATCATCACAAAGGCTGAGATGCTCACGGCGCTCGATGCGCTCGAGGCGGCGATCTGGGAGGCGTCGGCGGTAGCGGGGAGGGAGACATAAGATGGCTGGCAATCTGACGTTCGAGGCGCTGAAAGCTAAAGTCGAGGCCGGCGAGATTGATACGGTTCTCGTCTGCATGGTCGACATGCAGGGCCGCCTCATCGGCAAGCGCTTCCAGGCCGAGTATTTCGTCGACGGCGCACACGAGGAGACGCACGGTTGCGACTACCTGCTTGCCAACGACATCGATATGGAACCGGTGCCGGGCTACGCCGTGGCAAGCTGGGAAAAGGGCTACGGCGACTTTGTCTTGAAGCCTGACCTCTCCACGTTGCGCCGCCTCCCATGGCTCGAGGCAAGCGCGCTCGTTCTGTGCGATGTGCTCGATCATCACCACCACGAATTGCCGCACTCCCCGCGCGCGATACTGAAGCGGCAAGTGGCGCGGCTGGCCGATCGCAAGATGATGGCCTACTGCGCCTCCGAGCTCGAATTCTATCTGTTCGACGAAAGCTACGAGAGCGCTGCTGCCAAGCGTTTTCACGGCCTTAAGACGGCGGGAAGCTACATCGAGGATTACCACATCCTGCAGACCACCAAGGAAGAGAGCTTCATGCGCGCGGTCCGCAGAGGACTGCAGGGCGCCGGCATACCGGTCGAGAACTCGAAAGGTGAGTGGGGCCCGGGCCAGGAGGAAATCAACATCCGCTACGCCGATGCGCTCGAGATGGCGGATCGGCACGTCATCCTGAAAAACGCCATCAAGGAAATCGCACACGCGCAAGGCAAAGCGGTCACCTTCATGGCGAAGTGGCGTTACGATCTCGCCGGCTCCTCCTCCCACATTCACCTGTCGCTGTGGGACGACAAGGGGCAGAAGCCGCTGTTTTACGATCCGAAAGCGGAATATGGCATGTCGCCGCTCATGCGCGCCTTCGTTGCCGGTCAGCTCAAGTATGCGCGCGACATCACCTGGTTCCTGGCCCCCTACGTCAACAGCTACAAGCGCTTCCAGGTCGGCACCTTCGCGCCGACCAAGACGGTGTGGAGCCGCGACAACCGCACCGCGGGCTTCCGCCTCTGCGGGGAAGGCACGAAGGCGATCCGGATCGAATGCCGGATCGGCGGCGCCGATCTCAATCCTTACCTTGCATTCGCCGCCCTGATTGCCGCGGGCCTTGCAGGCATCGATGAAAAACTCTCGCTCGACCCGCCCTTCACCGGTGACGCCTACTATGGGAAGGGCATTCCGGAGGTGCCGAAAACGCTGCGCGAGGCCACGGAGGCCCTTGCCGGCTCGGAGCTGCTGCGCACGGCCTTTGGCAGCGACGTAATCGATCACTATGTTCACACCGCCAAGTGGGAGCAGTTCGAGTACGACCGGCGCATCACCGACTGGGAGCTGATGCGCGGCTTCGAACGCTACTGAGACCGCCTCATGACCGAAGTCGTATGCATCTCGCCGATCGACGGCACGGAAGTGGCCCGCCGCAGGACGGCGAGCGCCGACGCCATCGCTGCCGCGCTCGTGGCCGCGCGCAAGGCGCAGGCGGAATGGGCGCGCGTGCCGGTGAAGGAGCGCACCGCAGCCATGCTGCGGTTCCTGGAGGCGATGCGCGGCATGAACCCGGAGATCGTGCCGGAGCTGGCGCGCCAGATGGGCCGGCCCGTCCGCTACGGCGGCGAATTCCGCTCGTTCGAGGAGCGGGTGCGCTACATGACGGAGATCGCCGAGACCGCTCTCGCGCCAATCGAGCCAGAGAGGAAGCAGGGCTTCATCCGCTACGTCCGGCGCGATCCTCTGGGTATCGTGCTGACCATCGCCCCCTGGAACTATCCTTTTTTGACTGCGGTCAACACCGTGGTGCCGGGACTCATCGCGGGCAATGCGGTGATTCTCAAGGCAGCCTCACAGACGATCCTCACCGGTGAGCGCTTCCAGCAGGCCATGGACCGGGCCGGGCTGCCGAAAGGCCTCTTCCAGCACCTAATCCTCTCGCACGAGGACACCGCACGCCTGCTCTCTTCCGGCGCCGTCGATCATGTGAGCTTCACCGGCAGTGTCGAAGGCGGCCGCGCCGTCGAGCGGGCAGCCGCCGGCACCTTCACATCGATCGGCCTCGAGCTTGGCGGCAAAGACCCGGCCTACGTGCGGCCCGATGCCAAGCTCGAACACGCCATAGAGAACCTGGTCGACGGCACGTTCTTCAACTCCGGACAGAGCTGCTGCGGGATAGAGCGCATTTATGTCCATGAGCACGTCTATGGGCGCTTCGTCGACGGCTTCGTAGCGCTGACCGAGAAGTACGTCCTCGACGATCCGCTCGATGAAACGACCACGCTCGGGCCGATGGCGGCGACGCGCTTTGCCGACGTGGTGAGACGGCAGACGGCCGAAGCCCTCAGAAAGGGTGCCAAGGCGCTGATCGACACCAAGCTTTTCAGGCGCAACAGGGAGGGTACGCCGTGGCTTGCGCCGCAGGTGCTGACCCAGGTCGATCACACCATGAGCGTAATGATGGAGGAAAGCTTCGGCCCTGTCGTCGGCATCATGAGCGTGAAGAATGACGAAGAGGCGATCCGCCTCATGAACGACAGCCCGTATGGGCTCACCGCCTCCATTTGGACCACGCAGGAGAGGGCGGCAGAAGCGATCGGCCGCCGCATCGAGACGGGCACCGTCTACATGAACCGATGCGATTACCTCGATCCGGCTTTGGCGTGGACCGGCGTCAAGGACACCGGCCGCGGCGTATCGCTGTCGCGGATCGGCTATGAGATGCTCACCCGGCCGAAGAGCTTCCATCTGCGCGAGGTCTAGAGCGAACCATGCAGCTCAAGGGAAACTGGAACTATCCCACCTCGGTGCGCTTCGGGGCTGGGCGGATTGCAGAGCTCGGCGAGGCCGCCATCGCAGCCGGCATGAAGCGCCCGCTGCTGGTGACCGACCCGACCCTTGCCGGCATGGCCATGGTGAAGCGCGCGCTCGACACACTTGCGGCCGCCGGCGTACCAGCCAAGGTCTTCTCCTCCATTAGGTCCAACCCGGTTGCCTCCAACATCGAGGCGGGGCTGAGGGTGCTGCGCGACGGCAGCCACGACGGGGTGGTCGCTTTCGGCGGTGGCTCTGCCCTCGATGCCGGCAAAGTCATCGCCTTCATGGCCGGACAGACCCGGCCGATGTGGGACTTCGAGGACATTGGCGATTGGTGGACCCGGGCGGACCCGACGGGCATCCTCCCCGTCGTCGCGGTGCCGACCACGGCGGGGACGGGCTCTGAGGTTGGCCGCGCCGCAGTTGTTACCGACGAAAGCACGCACACGAAGAAGGTGATCTTTCACCCTCTGATGATGCCGAAGGTGACCGTCTGCGATCCTGAACTGACCGTCGGCATGCCGCCCGCCGTCACCGCAGGGACTGGCATGGATGCGCTCGCCCACTGTCTGGAGGCCTACTGCGCTGCGTTCTACCATCCGCTTGCCGACGGCATTGCCGTCGAAGGGATGCGGCTCATCAAAGAGAACCTGCCGCGTGCTTATGCGAACGGCGGCGATCTCCAAGCACGCGGGCACATGATGGCGGCGGCGGCCATGGGGGCCACTGCGTTCCAGAAGGCGCTCGGCGCCATCCACGCGCTGTCGCACCCCGTGGGAGCGCTCTATGACACTCATCACGGCATGACCAATGCCGTGTTCATGCCCTATGTGCTGGCCTTCAACCGCAAAGCCATCGAGCCCAAGATCGAGCGGCTGGCCGCCTATATGGGGCTGAAGCCTGCCTTTTCGGCGTTCCTTGATTGGGTGCTCGAACTGCGCGCGACTTTGCGGGTGCCTCATGTGCTTTCGGGGCTTGGGGTCGACGACCGCAAGCTGGACCTCATGAGTGACATGGCGCCGAAGGACCCGACCGCCGCCGGCAATCCGGTTCCGATCGACAAGGCCTCGTGCCGCCGTCTCTACGAGGCAGCGATGGCGGGCTGCATCGAGGTGGCCGCATGAATGAGGCCAGGCCGCTGACGGTCGGCATTCTCGAAGCGGGACCCGTGCGGCCCGCCCTGCGCGAGCGGCACGGCACGCACGGCGACTTCTTCCGTGCCTGGCTTGCCCCGCTGGCGCCGGATTGGGCGTTTCCCGTGTGGCCGGCCTACGAGGGCGTGCTGCCCGAGCACGTCGGCGATTGCGATGCCTACATTGTGACGGGAAGCCGCTACAGCACCTACGATCCGCTGCCCTGGATCTCGGCGCTCAAGGACTTCGTCCGCGCGGCCGCGGAAAGTCGTCCGCTGGTCGGCATCTGTTTCGGCCATCAGCTCATCGCCGACGTGTTCGGCGGCCGGGTTGAGAGGTCCATTCGGGGCTGGGGCATCGGCGTTCACCGTTACGACGTGTTGGAGCGGCGACCGTGGATGGAGCCGCAGCTCTCAGACCTATCCTTGATCGTTTCGCACCAGGACCAGGTGGTCGAGCCGCCGCCGGGCGCGCGCATCCTTGCCGGCAGCGCATTCTGCCCGGTCGGCATGTTCGAGTTGGGCGACACCATCCTCGCGCTGCAGGCCCACCCGGAGGCGACCGCCGACTACAGCCGGGACCTTTATACGATGCGCCGGCAAAGCCACGGCACTGCCGCCACTGCGGCCGCCGTCGCCAGCTTGTCCATGGCAACCGACAGCGCTGCGGTGGCGCGCTGGGTGCTCCGCTTCTTGCGTGCCGCCAGCAAGCCCGGCGTGTAGCCTCCTTGTCGAGCTCCCTCTCGGTTCGGAAGGCTTTCTCACGAGGCACATAGGTGGCAGGGTGTCCGAACCCTGACGCGCCAGGAAATACTGAGGCGAAGTTTCCTTTGTTTGTCTGTGCGCCCTCCCGACACGGACCCTGATAACCCTGCACCTCGGCGCTGGCGGATTGACGCGCTCGGCGTTAATGTCGGCGACAATAACGTCTCGGAAGAAAGCCAATGGGAGGACACGCATGCTGCATTCTGTTAGGGCACTGGCCCTGTCCGCGGCGATTGCCGGTGCGTTGCCGGCGACGTCCGCCGTGTGGGCAGCCGAGCTCAAGTTCATGACCGGCCCTCAGGGCGGCTCATGGATACCCCTCGGTGGCCAGCTCAAGGACCTGTGGGAGAGGGCGATTCCCGGTCTTAGCGTGCAGCAGTCGCCCGGCGCCGGCATCGCCAACGTGCGCGGCGTGGAAGAGGGCAAGACCGATATCGGAATCGGCAATTCGATCTCGACGGTAGACGCCGTCGCCGGCCGACCACCGTTCAACAAGCCGCATACCAACGTATGCAACGTCGCCACCCTCTATCCGCAGTACTATCAGTTCGTGGTTGCGGCCAACTCGGGCATCAACTCTGTCAAAGACCTCAAGGGCAAGGGGCTCACCACCCAGCAGAAGGGCAACACAGGCGAGCTGATCACCGCCCAGCTTCTGCAGGTCAACAGTCTTAGCTACAACGACGTGAAGGCGAGCTTCGTGTCCTATACCGACTCGGTGACCCAGATGAAGGACGGCCACGCGGTTGCCTTCGGCCTCGGCACCACGATCCCGGCTGGGGCGGTGATGGATGTGGCGGCTTCCCGCGACATCAGGATTCTCGACCTCGCCGACAACCTTGATGCGATGAGGAAGCTTAACCCGGGCTACACCCTGGTTACCATCCCCAAGGGTACCTACCCCAAGCAGGACAACGACGTCAGGGTGATCGGGTACGCCAGCACATTGTGGTGTCGTGCAAGCTGCCTGCCGACACCGTCTACACCATGACCAAGACCATTGCGCAGAGTTCCGCGCAACTTGCCGCCGTGGTCAAGGACATCACGGGACTGACGCCCAAGCGGATGGCCGAGGACATTGGCGTGCCGTTCCACGCTGGCGCCGCCAAGTTCTACAAGGAAGCCGGCATCGCCGTCCGAACCAACTGAGGTCGCGCCGGCGCAGCACCGCTGCGCCGGAGTCGGACCGACACGAGGTGAGGGCCCTGAGCGGCGGCGCGCATGAAGCTCGACCTCAGCCACGGCAACATCGTTCGCGTATTGGTGACGACTCTCGCTGTCGCCATGGCCCTCTATCACATGTGGGCCATCGCGTGGGGGTCGCCGGAGGCGATCTATTATCGCGGCACCCACCTCTTGTTCGCACTCACCATTCTTTTCCTCGTTCACCGCCGCTCGCGGGCACTTGAAGGACAGCCGCCTGAGCTGTTCGACTATGCGCTGCTGGTGACCGGCGCGGCGCCGATCCTCTACCTGTTCTTTTCCTACGACTACGTCGTCAACCGCATCTTTTATATCGACGAGTTGACGGCGGCCGACGTGATCTTCGGCACGCTGCTGACCCTGGTCGTGCTCGAGGCCACGCGCCGTGTGATTGGGCTCGCGCTGCCCCTCACAGCCATCGTGTTCCTGGTCTATGGGTTGTTTGTCGCGCGGCTCGATCCGATGCAGATGATCGACCAGCTTTACATGACCACGGAGGGCATCTTCGGCATACCCCTCTCGGTATCGGCCGCCTACGTGCTGATTTTCGTGCTCTTCGGCGCCTTCATGGAGCGCACCGGAACCGGGCAGATGTTCATGGACTTCGCCATGGCACTGACCGGGCACACGGCCGGCGGACCCGGCAAGGTGTCGGTGGTGAGTTCGAGTCTGTTCGGCACCATCTCGGGAAGCGCGGTGGCCAACGTCATGGTCGACGGGCCCATCGCCATACCGCTGATGAAGCGCTCGGGCTTCCCGCCCCATTTTGCCGCTGGCGTCGAATCGACCGCCTCCACCGGCGGCCAACTCATGCCGCCGATCATGGGTGCGGCGGCATTCGTCATGGCCGAGTTCCTGGCCGTGTCCTACGCGCAGGTGGTGATCTGGGCGATCATCCCGGCGATCCTCTACTATCTCGCCTGCTTCGCCGCCGTGCACTTTGAAGCCAAACGCCGCGGCCTCGTCGGCCTGCCGCGCTCGGAATTACCGCGGCTGTCACACGTGCTTCTCGAGCGGGGGCATCTGTTCCTGCCCGTCATCATTCTGCTGTTCGTGCTCTACTCGGGCTACACTGCGCCCATGGCGGCATTGATCGCCACGCTGTCCTGCTTTCCCGTCGCACTGCTCAGAGCGACGACGCGCAGCACGGTCACATTGCCCAATATCATCGGCGCGATGGCAGACGGAGCCCGCAATGCGCTCCCCGTGGCGCTTGCCTGTGCCTGTGCCGGCATTGTCATCGCTGTAGTGACGCTCTCCGGTCTTGGTATCGTGTTCACGCAGTTCGTGGTGCGCCTTGCGCAGGAGGTCCTCGTCGTGGCCCTTCTGCTCACCATGATGGCCGGCATCGTGCTCGGCATGGGAATGCCGACGACACCGGCCTACATCATGATGACGGCGCTGCTCGTTCCGGCACTGATCAAGCTCGGTGTCGTGGTGCCCGCCGCGCACATGTTCGCTTTTTATTTCGCCATCCTGTCGGCGATCACGCCTCCCGTGGCGCTCGCCGTATTTGCTGCCGCGGGTCTCGCCAAGGCCGATCTCTGGTCAAGCGGTTGGGCGGCCATGAAGATCGGCGCCGCCGGGTTCATCGTGCCGTTTATGTTCGTCTACGAGCCGGCCTTGCTCATGATCGGCGACTGGCCGAAGATCGCCTGGAGCTGCGTGACCGCCACCTGCGGCATTCTGCTGTTTGCTGGAGGCTTGCACGGCTATTTCCTGGCCAAGGCCTCGCTCTGGCAGCGGCCGTTGTTGATCGTTGGGGGACTGATGCTGGTCAAGCCGGGCCTGCAGACCGATATTGCGGGGGCGCTGTTGGCCGCCATTGTCATCACCGCACAGTTGGCTCGGCGGCGCCGCCTCGCCGTTCCTCCCACCGCTCGTCCGGCCGAATAGCGGTTTACCACGGATGCAATCATGGCGAAGTCACGCAAGAAGCCGGAGGAGCTGCGGTCCCATCGCTGGTTCGGTGTCAACGATCTGCGCTCGTTCGGTCATCGCTCTCGCCTGCGCCAGATCGGCTATGACCCGGCCGACTGGTCCGGCAAGCCGGTGATCGCCGTCATCAATACCTGGAGTGGCATCAACCCCTGCCACGCTCATTTCAAGCACCGTGTCGAGGATGTGAAGCGCGGCATCTTGCAGGCGGGGGGCTTTCCCATCGAGCTGCCGGCGCTCTCGCTGTCGGAGCCGTTCGTGAAGCCGTCGACCATGCTCTACCGCAACCTCCTCGCCATGGAGACGGAAGAGCTCCTGCGCTCCCACCCGGTCGACGGCGCCGTGCTGATGGGGGGCTGCGACAAGACCACGCCCGGCCTGCTGATGGGCGCCATCTCCATGGGGCTGCCTGCCATCTACGTGCCGGCCGGCCCGATGCTGAGAGGCCATTGGCGCGGTCACACGCTGGGCTCCGGCTCCGATGTATGGAAGTACTGGGACGAGAAGCGCGCCGGTACCATCGGCGAGGCGGACTGGGCGGAGATGGAAAGCGGCATCGCCCGCTCCTACGGCACCTGCATGACCATGGGCACGGCTGCGACCATGATGATGCTCGCCGAGGCGCTGGGGCTGACACTGCCCGGCGCCTCGACCATTCCAGCCGCGGATTCGGCCCACCAGCGCATGTGTGCGGCCGCCGGCCGGCGCATCGTCGACATGGTCCTGGAGGACCTCGTCCCGGCCTCGATCCTCTCCGCCGCCGCCTTCGACAACGCCGTCAAAGTGCACATGGCGGTCGGTGGCTCGACCAACGCCATCATTCACGTGATCGCCATGGCCCGCCGCGCCGGCATTGCTCTGTCGCTCGAGCGTTTCGACCAGGTCTCGCGCCAGATTCCCGTGATCGCCAACATTCGTCCGAGTGGCGCGTTCCTGATGGAGGACATGTTCTATGCGGGTGGGCTTCCGGCCTTGATGCGGGTACTCGGCGATCGGCTCGAGCTGAACGCGATGACCGCCAACGGCCGAACGCTCGGTGAGAACATCGCAGCGGCGGAAGTGTGGAACGGCGATGTGATCCGCTCCTTCGAGGCGCCCATCTATGCGGAGGGCGCCACCGCCATCCTCAAGGGCAACCTCGCGCCGCGCGGCTGCGTGATGAAGCCGGCCGCCGCCGAGCCGCGCTTGCGGCGGCACCGCGGCGCCGCGCTGGTGTTCCGCGACTACAATCACATGGCCGCCGAGGTGGAGCGCGACGACCTCGACGTCACGCCTGACCACGTGCTTGTGCTGCAGAACAGCGGGCCCAAGGGCGGGCCCGGCATGCCCGAATGGGGCATGCTGCCGATCCCGCGCAAGCTGCTCAAGGCCGGCGTGCGGGACATGCTGCGCGTGTCGGATGCCAGGATGAGCGGCACCAGTTACGGGGCCTGCATCCTGCACGTCGCTCCGGAGAGCTTCGTCGGCGGGCCGCTGGCTTTGGTGCAGACGGGCGATCACATCGAGGTCGACGTGGCGCGACGCAGCATCCACCTCCACGTCAGCGAGGAGGAGCTCGCCCGCCGCCGCGCTGCCTGGCGGCCACCGCCCCCCCGCTACGAGCGCGGCTACGGCCGCATGTACCAGGAGCACATCGGTCAGGCCGACGAGGGCTGCGATTTCGATTTTCTGGAGTACGGCGCAGCCGTGCCTGAGCCCGAGATACACTGAAAATGCCGGCGCCAGCGCTCCCGGACAAGACGAGCCTCACCATCGGCTTCGGCCACGCCGCCTATCGCATGGCCGAGCGCTTTGCCGCCCGCGGCACCGGCATCTCCCATTTCGAGGTCACGTCGGCCGCCGAGCTGCGCCGGCGCGTCGGCGATGCCGACGTGCTCGTCGTATCGGGCTTCTGGCAGAACGACCTGTTGGGGAATGCTCCGCGGCTGCGCTTTGTGCAGTCGATCAGCGCCGGCGTGAACCAGTATGCACTCGACGCCTTTCGCGCGCGCGGGGTGCGCCTTGCCAGTGCCCGCGGTGTCAATGAACGCGCGGTGGCGGAGCACGCCCTGGCCCTCATGCTTGCGCTCAGCCGGCAGTTGCACGTCGCCCGGGACAACCAGACCCGCCGTCATTGGCGCGGCATGGCCACCGACCCGGCCGAGCGCGAGGACGAGCTTGCGGGCAAGACCCTGCTCGTTGTCGGCCTTGGGCTGATCGGCACCCGCCTCGCACATTATGCCAAGGCGCTCGGCATGCGGGTGCTCGGCGTCAGGCGCAGCGCCGGTGCGCCTGGCGGCCCGGTGGACGGCATCCATGGGCCCGACCGGCTGCTGGAGGTGCTGCCGCAGGCCGACGTCGTCGCCCTCACCTGTCCGCTGACGCCCGAGACGACCGGCCTGATTGGCAGGGAGGCTTTGGCCCGCATGAAGCCTTCCGCCGTGCTGATCAACGTGGCGCGCGGCGCCGTTGTCGACGAGCCGGCCCTCATCGAAGCGTTGCAAGACGGCAGCATCGCCGCCGCCGGGCTCGACGTCACCGTCGAGGAGCCGTTGCCTGCGGGCTCGCCGCTCTGGGGGCTGAGCAACGTTCTTATCACGCCGCACACGGCCGGCGAGACGCTCGCCTACGAGGAGAGGGTCATCGACCTGTTGCTGGAGAACCTCGGCCGTCTGTGGCGGGGCGAAAGCGAGTTGCGCAACCAGGTGGTTTGAGCGGAGCCGCCCCGGCTCATCGTCGCAGGCTCGCCAGCGCCGCAGCGGTGAGCTCGCCGAGCCGCACGCGCTGCTTGCCTTGGCGGTCGAAGTTGTCCGGATCGAGCCATTGCCGGTAGGCGCGCTTCAGCGCCGGCCACTCCTCCTCGATGATCGAGTACCAGGTCGTATCGCGCGTGCGTCCCTTGTTGATCACTGCCCGGCGGAAGTGGCCCTCGAAGGTGAAGCCGAAGCGTTCGGCCGCCCGTCGCGAGGCCGCGTTGAGAGCGTCGCACTTCCACTCGTAGCGCCGATAGCGCAGGTCGTCGAAGACATGGCGCGCAAGCAGGAAGTGAGCCTCGCTTGCCACTCGCGTACGCGCGATCCGCGGACCCCAGTAGATGTTGCCGATTTCGATCGACCGGTGTGCGGGCACGATGTTCATGAGCTGTTGGCGGCCCTCGCAGCGCTCGCTCGCCTTGTCGATGACGGCGTATACCACGGCGTGAGTTGAGGCCATCGCGGCTGCGATCCAGCGTTCGATGTCGGCCACCGATGCGGGCGGGGAATCGAACAGATAACGAAAGCGCCGCGCCGCGTCCGGCCCCGCTGAGGCAGCAAACAGGTCGTCCCTGTGCCGGGCCGCGATGGGCTCGAGCCGGCAGTACCGCCCATCGAGGATGCGCGGCTCGGGGAAGGGGGCCGGCCCCGGCCGTTCGACCAGCGGTCCTACGGGCAACCCTGTGACGGGGTCGACCTCGCGTGGGACCTGGACATCATGGGGACTGTTCATAGCGCGGAACCGGCTTAGCACTTTCGCAACAGCAAT
>DATLZB010000223.1:0-13879 GCA_035574175.1 Hyphomicrobiaceae bacterium | reverse complement strand
AGGCAGCCGCTCGGCCAAGCAGCTCGAGGCCAAGGCCGCCCCAACGATGGAGGGCAAGGCCACGACGGAGACGCCGCGACCAAAGCCCGCCGCCGCACCACCCCCGCCTCCGTCTCCTCCGGCGCCGTCACCCGAGAAGACTGCCAAAGCAGATCCGCCGCCGCCCTCTCCCGCCGAGCCGGCAAAGACAAAGGACGACCCGATCGGCGAGAAACTGGCCGCGCTCGAGCCGTTGCCGCAGCCAGGGCCCGGCCCCGACGAGGCTAAGCGGGTCGAAGAGCGCAAGAAGGCCGAAGAGGAGAGACAGCGCGCCGAGGAAAAGCGGAAAGCCGAGGAGGAGAAAAGGCGCAAGGAGGAGGCCGAACGCAAGCGGCGCGAGGCGGCAAGAAAGCGGCAGGAGGAGGCCAAGCGCATCGCCGAGGCCAAGAAAAAGGCCGAAGAGCAGCAAAAGAAAAGGTCGTTCGAAGAGCAGATGGCCGAGGCGATCGAGAAAAGCGCGCTGCGCGATCTCGATCCGACCAAGAAGGCGGCCCAAGGCGGTGCCGCCAACCCGGCGCTCGCGGCGAAGGCCAAGGGACCGGTGGCCGGCGCTCCGACCGGCACCGACACCGCGCTGACGGCAAGCCAGCGGGCGATGATTGGAATCATGATGAAGCAGGCCGTCAGCCGCTGCTGGAACATCAACAGCGGCCTCGACGGCATCGACAAGGTCGTGGTCGAGCTCGAAGTATGGTTGAGGCCGGATGGCCGGCTCGCACAGCCGCCCAAGGTGGTCAACTCCGGCAGCGGGCCGCTGTTCGCCGACGCCGCCAACAGCGCGCTGAGGGCGCTCGAAGGGTGCCAGCCCTACGACCTGCCAAGGGAGTACTACGAGGGCGGCTGGCAGCATATGATCCTCGACTTCAAGCCCGAGCGGAATTTCTGAGCGGGCCGGCGCCGGGCACGGTCCAAGAGAGGTTTGACGGCGATGAAAAGCGACCGGCGGATGCGGCTGTCGCGGCGTGCAGTCCTCAAGGGAGGGGTGGCGGCGTTCGGCGTCGGCCTCATACCGGCCACCGGTGAGGCGCAGCAGGGCGCGCCGCTGCGGGTGACGGTGGATGAGGCCACCATCCGCCCACGGCCCATTGCGGTGACGGCGTTCGCCGGCGAGGATGCGCGCTTCAGCCTCGAGGTCGCGGATATCGTGGCGGCCGATCTTGAGCGTTCCGGCCTCTTCCGCCCGCTGGACCGGGGTGCCTTCATCGAGCAGCCGCGCGACCTCAATACGGTGCCGAGGTTCGCCGACTGGCGCGCCATCGGTGCGGAAGGCGTGGTGGTCGGGCGCGCGCTCCGCCTTCCCGATAGCCGCGTGCAGGCCGAATTCCGCCTGTGGGACACACTGCTCGGCAAGCAGCTCGCGGCGCAGCGCTTCGCCGTCCCGGCACCGAGCTGGCGGCGGCTCGGACACCTCATCGCCGACCAGGTCTACGAGAAGTTCACCCTCGAGAAGGGCTACTTCGACACGCGCATCGTGTTCGTCGACGAGACCGGGCCCAAGGACAAGCGGCTGAAGCGGCTTGCTATCATGGATCAGGACGGCGCCAACGTGCGCCTGCTCAGTCAGGGGCAGGAGCTGGTGATCACGCCGCGCTTCAGCCCGACGGCGCAGGAGATCACGTACATGACGTACGTGAACGAGCAGCCAAGGGTGGTGCTCATGCGGCTGGAGACCGGTGAGCGGGTGGTGGTGGGGGACATGCCGGGCATGACCTTCGCGCCGCGTTTCTCGCCCGACGGCCAACGCATCGTCATGAGCTTCCAGCAAGGGGGGGCATCAAGCATCGTCGAGATGGACCTCAGGTCGCGCCGGTCGCGTCAACTCACGCAGACCAACGCCATCGACACCGGCCCCTGCTATGCACCGAACGGCAGCCAGATCGTGTTCGAATCGGATCGAGAAGGCAACCAGCAGCTCTACATCATGAATAGCGACGGCTCGGCCCCGCGCCGCATCACCTACGGCGAGGGCCGCTACTCGACGCCGGTGTGGTCGCCGCGGGGCGACTACATCGCCTTCACCAAGCTGCTGATCGGGCGCTTCCTGATCGGCGTCATCAGGCCCGACGGGTCGGGAGAGCGCATCCTCACCGAAGGTTTCCACAATGAGGGACCGACCTGGGCGCCCAACGGCCGCGTCCTCATGTTCTTCCGCGAGCAGCCCGGCCCCCAGGGAGGCCCGCGGCTCTACACCATCGACCTCACCGGCTACAACGAGCGCGAGGTTCCCACGCCCGCCTTCGCCTCCGACCCGGCGTGGTCGCCGCTCAGAGGATGAGACACTCGTTAAGGGTTCTGCAACCGCAACGCGCCATTCTGGCGCTCGTGCCCGTCAGGTAACCGCGGTGGGACGTGGGTGTGTTGCGGCACCAGGTGTCCCCCAGCCGCGTTTAATGAGCCGGGTGCCGGGACATACTCTCAGTGGCAAATCCGCACCAACCAGGTGGGAAAAGGGCCACCAGCGGGCCTCTGTCCTTGATCTGATTAGGTCGCATCGGTACCCAGTTGTTGGCGGTTGCCGAATATCTTGAGGAGAGCAGACCATGCAGGCTGTGAAGGGCGTAATCGTTGTTGCGGCCGTCATCGCGGCGGTGGCGCTGGGCGCCTGCCGTCGGGAGGTAGCGGCAACGCCGATGAAACTGGGCGCAGAAGTTCCGGCGGCGAGCGAGATCGCGCGCTGATTTCGGCAATCGGGGACGAAACAGGAGAGAAGATATGAAGGGCGCTATCGTTATTGCTGCCGTGATCGCTGCGGTTGCCTTGGGGGCGTGCCGCAGGGAGGTTGCGGCGACGCCGATGAAGCTCGGCGCCGACGTTCCGGCTGCGGAGCAGGTTGCCCGCTGATTCGGCACCGTGCCGGTACCGCACGAAGTAGTTGCGGCAGACGTTACCAAGGCCGTACCGCCGAGCCTTTAGGGTGTGGGCGGTTCGGCCTTGTCTCGTTGCCTCAGATTGTATTCCTTCCTAACGCGCCGAGCGCGTAATTGGCACTGCAGGCGGCTTCCGCCAGAGCGGTTTTTTCAACATCGCGCGCCGCGCGCCTAGCCACGGTCACATTTTTCTGCAATCGGCACGTGGTGGTCGTGGGCCGACTCGGGGCACACACAGTCCGGGGCGCTCGGCGCCCGAGGACAATGAACCAGACCGGTGGGGTCAGCGATGGATGGTGCCAGTCGATTCCCGGGCCGGGGCCCAATTGCAGTCGCGCTTCTGCTCGCCCTGTTCGCCGGCGGCTGCGCCAGCAATGAGCTGCAGCCTGATCAGGCCAACCTCGGACCCAATGCGCGCGCACCGGCAACCCCCGGTTCCCAGCGCGATTTTGTCCAGAATGCCGGAGACATCGTCTATTTCTCGACGGACAGCTCCGAACTGACGCCTGAAGCGCAGCAGGTGCTCAACAACCAGGCGCGGTGGCTGCAGCAGTACTCCCAGTACACGGTCACCATCGAGGGCCACGCCGACGAGCGCGGCACGCGGGAATACAACATCGCACTGGGGGCGCGGCGGGCCACGGCGGTACGCGATTTCCTGGTGCGTGCCGGCGTTGCGGCCCAACGCATCCGCACGGTTTCCTACGGTAAGGAGCGACCCGTCGCCGTATGCAACGATATTTCCTGCTGGTCGCAAAATCGGCGGGCGCAGACGGTGCTGAACAACCGCGTGAGCCAGAGTGTCAGCCGCACTCCAGGCTGATGGCACGACCTGCCCCGAGGGGCCGTTACCCGGGCCGGGCCAGGACAGTTTGCATATCCGGCCGCAGCTTGGCAGCATGGCGTATAGCGAGACGGCGAGCCCATTGGTGGGGGAATGCGCGCCATCCGGAACCCATAGAAGAAGGGTCGATGCATGCCGGTGCGGACAGTGAGTTTTGCGGCGTTTTTCCTGGCAGTCTCGATCGTTCCACTATTTGCTCAAGGCCAGCAGCGCCCAGGACCTCAGCCAGCTCCCGGTCGCATCATCCCGGGACCGCTGAAACCTTTCGGCGAGCCATCCCCAGCCGAAGCCGGTCAGGGCGCTGACAACCAGCTCGTGCGACGGATCGAGCAGCTCGAGGAGCAATTTGTCGACCTGCAGGTCATGGTCGGCACCCTCGAAACGCTGGCGAGAGCCGGCGCCGGGGCACCCGCACCCCTATCACAGGGCCCCGCCTTACCCGGCAGCGGCTTTGCGGGCCAGGACAGTGCCCGAATTGAAGCGCTCGAGACCCAGGTGCGGGCGCTCACTGCCCAGCTCGAGCAGCTCTCCGAGTACGTGAGGTCCCTGGACGGCCACGCGGCCAGAGCGCCAGGGCCGGCAGCACCATTCCAGCCTCTCGATCCGCGTTCGGGCCGGACCGACCTCGGTGGGATCAGCGGTTCCGGTTCCGGCTCCGGACCCGGTGCGGGAATTGGCAGTTTCGGCACCACCGTGACCACGGGCGGTGCGGATCCGATCGGCGAGATGCTCAGCGCCGATCCGCGCGAAGAGGTGCAGACGGCGGCATTGGATCCGCCAAGCGGTGGCAGCCCTAAGCAGCTCTACGAACGGGCCTACGGCCTTCTACTCCAGCAGAACTATGCCGCGGCCGAAGCCGGCTTTGAGGACTTCCTCAAACGCTATCCCAACGATGAGCTGGCTGCCAACGCCCAATACTGGCTCGGGGAGACATATTATGTGCGCGGCCAATACAAGGCCGCCGCCAGCGCCTTCCTTAAGGTATCGCGAAGCTATGCGAAGAGCGCCAAGGCTCCAGACAGCATGTTGAAGCTCGCCATGTCGCTCGACCGGCTTGGACAGCGGGACGCCGCCTGCCAAGCCTATTCCGAACTTGGGGCGCGCTACCCGAACCCGCCGGCTCACGTCCGTGAACGGGCGCAGAGCGAGCGGCAGCGCGCCGGCTGCCGCTAACAGCCATGACGCGGCCCGCCAGTGCAGCGCGGGGAATCGCCGAAGAGGAGATCGATGACCTGTTTGCTCCTCTTCTTCCATACGAGTCGCTCGTCCTTGCCGTCTCCGGCGGTGCGGACAGCATGGCGCTGATGCACCTCTTCTGCAGGTGGCGGGCGCGACGGCCCGCAACCCGTATCGAGGCGTTGGTGGCAACCGTCGATCACGGTCTGCGGCCCGATTCGACGCGGGAGGCTGCCTGGGTCGCCCGACAAGCCAGGCGTGTCGGCCTGCGGCACGAAACCTTGAAGTGGGCAGGTGAGAAGCCGACGCGCGGCATTCAGGAAGCGGCACGTGAGGCGCGCTATCGGATGCTGGCCGAGACGTGCCTGTTGTTCGCCCGCGGGCGGCCCTCCGCGGTCGTCACCGCGCACCAGCAGGACGATCAGGCGGAAACCTTTGTTATGCGACTTGCACGGGGCAGCGGGCTCGACGGCCTTTCCGGCATGCCGCCAGTGCGTAGCTTGGCCGGACGGGGGCTCGGCCCGGCTCTCGTGCGACCGTTACTCTCTATTCCCAAGGCGCGGCTTGAAGCGACGCTAGTGGAACAAGGGCTCGAATGGATCGAGGACCCGAGCAACGAGATCGATGCGTTCGAGCGCGTACGCATGCGAAAGGCCTTGGCAGAGCTGGAGAAGCTCGGAATCACCCGACGACAAATCGCGGAAAGCGCCCATCGCCTGCAGCGGGCGAGAGAAGCGGTGGAGAGCGCGCTGTCCCAGTTCGAGGTTGCCGTCGAACTCGACATCGTGCGGTCTGCTCTGGCCCGATTCGACCGCGCTGTGTTCCTCGCCGGGCCAACGGAGCTGCGCCTCAGGCTGTTGGCGCGTCTCATCGAAGCCTTCGGCGGACAGGCCGAACCGCCGCGGCTCGCCAAGATCGAATCGCTGGCTGCGCGGATGGAGCACCCTTCCTGGCACGGCTCGACACTCGGCGGCTGTGTCATTGTTTGCGACAAGGGCCAGATCACCGTCTCGCGCGAGTGTGGCCGCGCCGGCCTGCCGGAGATCGTCCTCGCGCCCGGGGGGCGCGCCGTTTGGGATCGCCGGTTCGTGGTCTCGCTTTCGCCGCGCCAACGGGAGCGGGTGGTTGTGCGGGCACTCGGCACGAGGGAGTTGCGCAGGCTCGCGCGGCTTTCCGCAGGCACATTCGAGCTACCCGCACGGGCGGCGGCGACCCTCCCTGCCTTCTGGCGCGCGGACAAAGTGATCGCGGTACCGCAACTCGGCTGGCCGCCAGAATGCGCCAAGGCGCCAGCCGAGGAGCCGCCCTGCGGGTCCGAGTTCATCTGGTAAGCCAAGATCACCCACCTGCGGGCCAATTCATCGCAGACGGCCGCCCTTGTCGCCCCGGGGGGCGGGTCGCATATTCCGGCAATGAGCGTGGAGGCTTCCCCGATATCGGCGTTGCGCGCAGGTCTTGCCTGCCGCTGTCCGCGTTGCGGGGTGGGTGCGCTGTTCGAGCCAGGCCTTACGCTCGTCGTCCGCCAGCGATGCGCATGCTGCGGCCTCGATTACAGGTTCGTCGATACCGGCGACGGCCCGGCTGTTTTTGCGATCCTTGTGCTCGGGTTCGTGGTGCTCGGGTTGGCCCTCCTTGTCGAGTTCGCCTTGCACCCGCCACTGTGGGCGCACGTGCTGATCTGGGCGCCGATCACCTTGTTGCTGGCCATCGGCCTCTTGCGCCCCATGAAGGCGACGTTGGTTGCTCTCCAGTTCAAGCACAAGGCCGAAGAAGGCCGGCTGGTCCAGGATTGAGTCGTTCCAGGCGGATGCTGCGCCGTCTCAACGAGATGGGACTAATCTGGCCGGCACTCTTCGCTGCGGCCGGTGCTGCGACACTGGTCGGACTGGGCTGGTGGCAGCTTGAGAGGCGCGCGTGGAAACTTGACCTGATGGCTAAAATCGAAGCGCGGGTGACAGCCAAGCCCGTGCCGCTGGCTGAGGCCGTTGAGGCCTGGCGGCGCAGCGGGGACGCCGAATACGTGCGGGTACGTGCCAGGGGGCGCTTCCTCCACGACCGTGAAAGCTACGTTTATGTGCCCGGTAAGGATGGACCCGGTTACCACGTCTATACGCCGCTCAAGACCCAGGACGGGTGGCTCGTGCTCGTCAACCGCGGGTTTGTCCCCGAAGCACTGAAATCCCCTGATCGGCGCTCTGTGGATCAGGAGGCGGGAGAGAAGGAGGTCATCGGGCTGGTGCGGTTGCCGACCGAAAAAAACTGGTTCATCCCCGCCGGCGATCCCGCGCAAAGGCTGCATTTCTGGCCCGACCATGCCGGCATGCTGGCTGCCGTCAGCGACCCAACGGACGGGTTTCGCCCGGCACCTTTCTTCCTCGACGCCGTCGCCGAGCCCGGCAATCCCGGCGGCTGGCCCAAAGGCGGCACCACCCGCCTTAACCTGCCCAACCGTCACCTCGAGTATGCCCTGACCTGGTTCGGGCTTGCGGTGGCGCTCGCGGCAGTGTTCGCGGCCTTCGCCTTAAGCCGGCTCAGAGATGGGGCCGGACAACCGTCCGCGAGACGGCCTTCCCACTGAGGGTTTCCAAGGTCGCGGCTTGTTCGGGAGCCCGGCGCGTTCTACTAACCGAGCCAGCGCCGGATACCAATCACTCTTTGCGAGCATAATGGGGCGGTGAGGTATATTTCGACCAGAGGGAACGCCCCACCACTCAACTTCGAGGAGGTGCTGCTGGGCGGATTGGCAGCGGACGGCGGGCTCTACGTGCCGCAAGCTTGGCCTGCCCTTGCGCCCGGGACCATTGCCTCTTTCGCCGGCAAGCCGTTCGCCGAGGTTGCGGCCGAGGTGCTTGCCCCGTTCGCGGACTGGCCCGCTTCAGGAGCGCTGCTGGACATGATTCGCGCCGCGTACTCTGGCTTCGGCCATGCGGCGGTGACCCCACTCGTGCAGATCGGCCCCGACATCTGGGTACTGGAGCTGTTCCACGGGCCGACGCTCGCCTTCAAGGACGTGGCAATGCAGCTGTTGGCCCGCATGATGGACGCCGCGCTCGGGCGGCGCGGAGAGCGCGCGACCGTCATCTCGGCCACCTCCGGAGATACGGGCGGCGCGGCGGTTGCCGCCTTTCGCGGATCGAAGCATCTCGATGTGGTGGTGCTGTTCCCCGACGGGCGCATCTCGGACGTGCAGCGCAGGATGATGACGACGGTCGAGGACGACAACGTTCATGCCATCGCCGTCAAAGGCACGTTCGACGACTGCCAAGCCCTCGTGAAAGCCATGTTCGCGCACCGTTCGTTCAAGGAGCGGGTACGGTTGACGGCAGCCAATTCCATCAACTGGGCGCGGATCGTTGCACAAACGGCCTACTACTTCGCCGCCGCGGTGGCGCTCGGCGCGCCTGAGCGTCGGGTCAGCTTCTCGGTGCCCACCGGCAACTTCGGCGACGTCTTCGCCGGCTATTCAGCCCGGCGCATGGGCCTGCCGGTCGAGCAGCTCGCCATCGCGTCGAACAGCAACGACATTCTGCCGCGCGCCTTCGAGAGCGGCGTCTACGAGATGCGCGAGGTGGTGCAGACCTCTTCGCCATCCATGGACATTCAGGTTTCCTCCAACTTCGAGCGCTATCTGTTCGAGGCCCAGGGCCGCGACCCTGAAGTGGTGCGCGCGCAGATGGGCGCGCTCGCGCAAAGCCGCCGCTTCGAGATGGGTGCAGCGCACGGGGCCATGCGCCGCGATTTCGCGGCGGCAGCGGCGTCGGAGGCGGAGGTGGCCGCCGCCATAAGAAGGGTGCGCAAGGAGAGCGGCTACCTCATGGACCCGCATACCGCCTGCGGCATGGTGGCGGCCGAGAAAGCCCTGGCGAAAGGTCGGTCGCCCCGCGTCGTGCTGGCGACGGCGCATCCGGCCAAGTTTCCCCAGGCGATGCGCACCATCTGCGGGGAGGAAGTCGAGCTTCCCGCCAGACTCGCGAAGTTGATGACCGATCGGGAGCGCTTAACGGTGCTGCCGGCGGAGCTCACACCGATCGAGCGCCACATCGAAGAGCGCGTGCGCGCAGCAAGGGAGACGTCGAGGTGAACCCAGAGATCACCACGTTGGCGAATGGCCTCAGGGTCGTCTCACACGCCATGCCGCAGCTCGAGACGGTCTCCCTTGGGGTTTGGGTGGCGGCCGGTGCACGCCACGAGAGCGAGGCGCTCAACGGAATCTCCCACCTGCTGGAGCACATGGCCTTCAAGGGCACTGCCCGCCGATCGGCCAGGGCCATCGCGGAGGAGATCGAAGAGGTGGGCGGGGAACTCAACGCCGCGACCAGCCTCGAGATGACGGCCTATTTCTCGCGCGTGCTCAAGGGCGATGAGGGCGTGGCACTCGACATCCTGGCCGACATCCTCCAGCACTCAAGCTACGCCGCAGCAGAGCTCGAGCGCGAGCGCGAGGTGATCCTGCAGGAGATCGCCAGCATCAAGGACAGCCCGGACGAACTCGCCTACGAGCTGGTGCAGGATGCCGCGTTTACCGGCCAGCCGGTCGGGCGGCCGGTGATCGGTACGCCGGCAAGCGTCGCCCGCCTGGGGGCCGCCGAGCTGCGCGCGTTCCTCGACCGGCAGTACGTGGCTTCCCGCATGGTGCTGTCGGCGGCCGGCGCCATCGACCACGAAACCCTGGTTCGCCACGCTGAAGCCCTATTTGGGAGCCTCAATGGTGGCCGGGGACAGGACGGGCCGCCCGCAAGGTATATCGGCGGGGTCCGGTCGTCCGCGAAGCCGTTCGAGCAAAGCCACCTGGTACTCGGCTTCAAGGGGCCTTCCTACCGGGAGCCCGACTACCTCACCGCCCAGGTCTTCTCCGGTCTGATGGGCGGCGGCATGTCCTCGCGGCTGTTTCAGGAGGTGCGTGAGAACCGAGGTCTTTGTTACGCGATCTACTCATCCGCATGGGGCCTGTCCGATGGGGGCATGTTCGCGGTCCATGCGGCGACAGGGGCGGAGATGATGGGCGAGCTCATCGAGGTGGTGGTCCACGAGGTCGAGCGGGCGGCCGATACGCTGCCTGAGGCCGGCGAGGTGGCCCGGGCAAAGGCGCAGCTCAAAGCCGGTCTGCTCATGAACCTGGAAAGCTCGGCGGCGCGCGCTGAGCAGATGGCGCGCCAGCTCCTGGCCTACGACCGGTTGCTGTCGCCCAAGGAGCTGATCGAGCGTGTCGATGCGGTCAGCGCCGAAGACGTCCGCGCCGTGGCCGAGCGCATGATCCGCAGCGCTGCACCGTCGGTCGCGGTGGTCGGCGCCGGCCAGCGCTCGACGAAATGGGCGGCGCAGGCACAGCGGCTGCTCGAGCGCGCCAGAGGGGAGGCAGCGAGCGCATGGCCTTCCTGAGGTCCGGCATCGGAAGCGAATACAGCCCTCACATCCGCGGCCGCGGACTGTGGCTCAGGCCGCCCCAGATGAGCGACTATGCCGAATGGGCACAGCTCAGGGCGCTGAGCCGGGAACACCTCACGCCCTGGGAGCCGCAGTGGGGGCGGGATGAGCTGTCGCGCGCCGCTTTCCGCCGCCGGCTGCGCCATTACCAGCGCGAGCAGCGGGAGGACCTCGGCTATGCGTTCTTTCTCTTTCGGGCGGGTGACGACACTCTGCTCGGCGGCCTCACCCTGAGCAACGTCCGGCGCGGCGTCTCACAGTCGGCCTCGCTCGGCTACTGGCTCGGCGTCAACCACGTCGGGCAAGGGTACATGACCGAGGCCGTGCGCCTGCTCTTGCCTGTCGCCTTCGAGGACCTTCGCCTCCATCGCATCGAGGCGGCCTGTCTGCCGGACAACTTCGCCTCGATCCGCGTGCTCGAGAGGAACGGCTTCAAGCGAGAGGGCTTCGCGCGCCAATATCTCAAGATCAACGGCGTCTGGCAGGACCATGTGCTGTTCGCCAGACTGAGCGACGAAATAGGCTTTGGGGAGCGCGTCTGCCGATGACCTTCGCAAGCGAAGGGCCAAGCGCGGGCCGGCAACGCGAACGGCGCGCCGCCAGCCGGCTCGCCTTGGCGATCGCTTGCATGTGGCTTGCGCTTGCGCTCGGTGCGCAGCCGGCGGCGGCGCTCAAAGCGATCACGGTCGCCCCCGACCTCGACCGGATCGAAATCACGGACCTGGGCGAGCTGATCGAGGGCCGCGGCGACAGCCTGCAGGTCGAAACCGCGGCCGACGCCAGCAGCGCAGCCGGCCGCATGTCGGTGCGCGCCTCCACAGCGGGACTCAGCCCCAATTGGATGGTGTTCGCGCTGCACAACCCGAGCGACCGACCGATCGAGCGGTGGCTGACGGCAGAGCGCTACACGGTGATCGGCTCCGGCGTGATCTGGCCCGATCTCGACGCAAAGCGCATTGAGGCGGTCACTCCCTCGTTGGGCTTCCTGCCCGAGCGCATCAAGAGCGACCGGGCCGACATCTTCCGCATCACGCTCGAGCCGGGGCAGACCATCACCTACGCCGCCGAGCTCGCTTCCGACCGCTTCGCCCGCATCTTCCTGTGGAAGCCGATCGAGTACGAGATCAAGGTGCGCGACCGGCAGCTCTTCAACGGGATCATGCTCGGCATCACCGGCGTGCTCGGCATCTTCCTGACCGCCATGTTCGCCGCCAACCATAAGGCGATCTTTCCCACCGCGGCGCTCGTGGCATGGTGCGTTCTGGCCTACCTGTGCGTCGATTTCGGCTTCTGGCACAAGCTCTTCCAGCTGCGGCCCGAGGACAACGCGATCTACCGCGCGGCCACCGAGTCGGCGATGGCGGCGAGCTTCCTGCTGTTCCTCCACGTCTTCCTCAGGCTCGGCGCATGGAACGGCTTTGTGCGTATGCTCGTCGGGGTCTGGGTGGTGGCCCAACTTTCGCTAATCGCCATCGCGGTGATCGATGCACGCCTCGCAGCGACCTTCGCGCGGGCTTCGTTCGCCGCCATCGGCTGTGTCGGCGGGCTGCTCATGCTGTTCCTGGCGCTGCGCGGCCAGGACCGTGCGCTGTCGCTGATCCCGACCTGGATCCTGTTCCTGGTCTGGGTGTTCGCCGCGAGCCTCACGCTCACCGGGCAGCTCTCCGGCGACATCGTCGTCTCGGGCCTTGTCGCCGGGCTGGTGCTGATCCTGGTGCTGATGGGCTTCACCATGACGCAGTTCGCCTTCCGCGCTTTCGAGCCGCTTTACGGCGTGGCGCCCAGCGAACAGCAGTTGCGGTCGCAGGCGATCGACTGCGCCGGGGTGGCGGTGTGGGAGTGGCACGCCCGCCGCCAGGAGATCAAGGTGAGCCCGATCGTGGAGGCGACGCTGGGCCTGAAGGCGGGGGAGCTGTCGACCAAGGTCGATCAGTTCGCCGCCCACCTGCACCCGGCGGACCGCGAGCGGTTCCGGGTCCTACTGTGGTCGCTCCAGGAACGGGGCGGCGGCGAGTTGCACACCAACTTCCGCATGCGCCACATCGACAATACCTTCCGCTGGTTCGATCTCGATGCGGCGACGGTGCCGGTGGCGGACCGCAGGACGCTGCGTTGCGTCGGGCTGATGCGCGACGTGACCGAATCCAAGCGCGCACACGAGCGGCTCATGCACGATGCCGTGCACGACAGCCTGACGGGGTTGCCCAACCGCGAGCTGTTCCTCGATCGGCTCGGCGTGGCGGTGGGCCGGGCCAAGACGGAGCCGCAGGTCAGACCCACGGTGATGCTGATCGACATCGACCGGTTCAAGGGCGTCAACGCCAGCATGGGCCTCATCGCCGGCGACAGCGTGCTGCTCACCGTGGCGCGGCGCCTGGCGCACCGCCTGGGTCCGCAGGACACGCTCGCCAGACTGTCGGGCGATCAGTTCGCCGCGATGCTGATGCCCGAGCACGATGCGCGGGAGCTCGCAAGACTGGCCGAGGGAATCAGATCGAGCCTGCGGGCGCCGGTCAGGATCTCCGGGCGCGAGATCGTGCTCACCGCCTCGATCGGAATTGCCGTCTTCAACGGGCAGGCCTCCGCAGACGAGCTGCTCAAGGAAGCGGAAATCGCCATGTACCGGGCCAAGCGCGGCGGCTCGGACCGCATCGAGATCTTCAAACCGGAGCACCGCCAGGAAGTCGATGAGCGAGTGACGATCGAGAACGAGCTCGCCAAGGCGATCGAGACGGGGCAGCTCCGCGTACTCTATCAGCCGATCATCTACCTGCCCACCGAGGAGCTCGCCGGCTTCGAGGCGCTGGTGCGTTGGCAGCATCCGCGGCTCGGCATGCTCAATCCGACGAGCTTCGTGCCGGTCGCCGAGGAGAGCGACCTCATCGTGCGGCTCGGCTCATACGTGCTCAATCGGGCGGTGGAGGATGCAGCGCCCTGGCACAAGGAGCTGCCACGGGCGGACAAACCGCTGTTCGTCAGCGTCAATGTTTCGAGCCGGCAGCTCTTCCGGCAGGACCTGATCCGAGAAATCAGGCACATCGTCGGCCGTGCGGTGGTGCCGCCAGGCGCGCTCAGACTGGAGATCACCGAATCGCTGGTGATGGAGAACCCCGAGCAGGCGGTGGAGGTGCTCGAGTGGCTGCGCAGCGCCGGAGCGGGGCTCTCGCTCGACGACTTCGGCACCGGCTATTCCTCGCTGACCTATCTCCAGAAGTTCCCCTTCGACACGGTCAAGATTGACCGCGATCTGGTGCAGTCGGCCAACAGCGATCCCGCCGGCATGGCGATCGTGCGCTCGATCGTGGCGCTCGCCCACGAGCTCGGCAAGAAGGTGGTGGCCGAAGGCGTCGAAGCGCGCAGCGATGCTTCCTTCCTCAGGACCATCGGCTGCGAGTACGCGCAGGGCTTCTACTACGGCGAGCCGATGACGGAGCGCGACGTGCTGCAGCTATTGCGCGTGATCCGCAAGTCGGAGCGTCGGCTGCAGCGGCGCGGATTCTTCCGCACCGCGCCCAAGCGCAAGCGCCGC
>DATLZB010000222.1:0-11313 GCA_035574175.1 Hyphomicrobiaceae bacterium | reverse complement strand
GCGCTCGCCGGCGGGCCGCCGGTATTCGGCGTCCGTACGCTGGCCGACGCGGTCGGCCACCTGCGCGGCGAGACGCCGCTCCCAGCCGTCAGCGCCGACGTCGACACGCTGCTCGCCGCCGCCGGCTGCACCGGCGGCGACTTCGCCGAGGTGCGCGGCCAGGAACACGCCAAGCGCGCGCTCGAGATCGCGGCGGCCGGCGGCCACAACGTGCTGCTGATCGGTCCGCCCGGCTCCGGGAAGACCATGCTCGCACGCCGGCTCCCGTCGATCCTGCCGCCGCTCACCCGCGAGGAGGCGATCGAGGTGACCACCATCCATAGCGTCGCCGGCCTGCTCGACGGCCGGCCGATCGTCACCGAGCGTCCGGTGCGGAGCCCGCACTGCTCGGCGTCCGACGCCGCGGTGCTGGGCGGCGGGCACCCCGTGCGACCCGGGGAGCTGACGCTCGCGCATCGCGGCGTGCTCTTCCTGGACGAGCTGCCCGAGTTCCATCGCCACGTGCTGGAGCCGCTCCGCCAGCCGCTCGAGGAATGCCGCATCACCGTGGCTCGCGGCCCGGGCAGCGTCACGTTTCCCGCCGACGTGCAGCTCGTCGGTGCGATGAATCCATGCCCCTGCGGACACCTCGGCGACGGCACCGAGCAGTGCCGCTGCTCGCCGCCCATGCTCGAGCGCTACCGCATTCGCGTCTCGGGGCCGCTGCTCGACCGCATCGACCTCCACGTGCACGTGCCGCGGCTGCCCGTGGCGCGGCTCGGCGACGACGACGCCGCCGGCGAGCAGTCGGCCCGCATCCGCGCGCGGGTCGTGGCCGCGCGCGAGACGCAGCGCGCGCGCAACGCCGGCATGCTGAACGCCCGGCTCCGCGGCCGCGAGCTCCGCCGCCACTGCCGGCTCGACGACAAGGGCCGCCGTCTGCTCGAGACAGCCACCGAACGGCTCGGCCTCTCGGCGCGGGCCTACACGCGCATCCTGCGCGTGGCGCGCACCATTGCCGACCTCGCCGGCGAGGCGGCGCTCCACTCGGGCCACGTGGCCGAGGCGATCCAGTACCGGAGCCTCGATCGACCACTGCACAGGTAGCCCGGCATGGACGCCCGCGCCGCGTCGGCCTCCGCGCCGCCATGGCCGCGGCGGCGGCCGTCTACATGCTGGGCTGCGTGGCGAGTGCGCTCGCTCCCGACATGGGCGTCATGCTGGGCGGCCGGCTGGTGCAGGGGCTCGGCGGTGGCGCCATGCTGGCGCTCTCCTACGTCGGCGTGAGCCAGCTCTTTCCGCCCCAGCTCTGGCCGCGCGTGCTCGCCATCGTGGCCGGCGTGTGGGGCGTGTCGTCACTGGTGGGCCCGCTGGTGGGCGGCGCCTTCGCGTCGGCGGGCTTCTGGCGGGGCGCCTTCTGGGCGTTCGCCGGACAGGCCGCCGTCCTGGTCGCCGCGGCGCCGCTGCTGGCGGGAACTGGCTCGCGCGGCAACGACCGCGCCACCGCGCTGCCCACCCGCCAGCTCGTCGCACTCACGCTGGGCGTGCTGGCCATCGCCGCGGCCGGCGTGCAGCGCGCGCCCTGGGCGATGGCGGCCTGTACCGCCGCCGGCGTGGCGGCGCTCGTGCTGACGCTGCGGCTCGAACGCCACGCCCCGGAGCGGCTCTTCCCACCCTCGCCGTTAAGCCTCGGCGTGCCGTGGGGACCGGGGTACGTGGCGATCCTCGGGCTCACGATGGGAACCGTCTCGTTCACGGTCTACGGGCCGCTGCTCATGATGCGGCTCCACGGCGTGACACCGCTCGTGGCCGGCCTGCTGGTCGCCACCGAGTCGGTCGCCTGGACGCTCGCCGCCATCGCCACGGCCAACGCGTCCCCCGGGCGCGAGCCCGCGCTCATCCGCGGCGGCACGACCCTGATCGCGGTGGCGGTCGCCGGCCTCGCCTGGACCATGCCGCGCGGGCCGGTGTGGGGCCTCGGGCTCTGGACGGCGCTGCAGGGAACGGGCTTCGGCGTCTGCTGGGCGTTTCTCCTTCGCCGCATCGTCGCCGGCGTGCCCGAGGGCGACGGCGAGCGCGCCTCGGCCGCCGTGCCGACCGTGCAGATGATCAGCTACGCGCTCGGCGCTGCGCTCTGCGGCATGGTCGCGAACGTGCTCGGGTTGCATGACGGCGTGCCGCTCGCCACCGTGCGCGGCGTCGGCTTCTGGGTGTTCGCGGCCTTCGTACCGCTTGCCGCGCTCGCCACCGCCTCGGCGTGGCACATGGCACGTTGACAAGTGCGATGTCCGAAGCCATCAGGGACCGGATTCGCATGACCCCCGTCCGCCAGACCACGAGCGCCCGCAGCGTGCTCGGCCGCCTATATCCCTGGATCGGCAAGGCCGTGCATGCACGCTGGCGCGTTCGCCGCAGCGTCTACCAGCAGGAGGCGCAGGATCTTCTCATGGCCTTCGGCAGGGTGAACGGGCACGTCCCGCAGGCGCTGGCGCTCAGGCTCCACGGGTTTCTCGCGCGGCTCCACGGCGAGTGGTTTCCGCCCGACTGGCGCCCCGATCCGACCTACGCCGAGATCCTGCGCGACTTCCACTGGTGGCTCGATCTCGCCGAGAGCTGGCGCGATACCCGCTCCGAGCGCGCGCGCAAGGCCGCCACGCCGCGCGCCAAGCGACGGCGCGAGCCGCTCGCCGAGCAGCCGGCGCGGCTGCTGCGCCTGCTGGCCCTGCCGGCGGGCTGCACGCAGCGCGAGTTCCTCGCCAAGTGGCGGCGGTTTCTCAAGGAGAACCACCCGGATCTCAATCCCGGGCAGACCGCCGAGGAGCGCCGGCGCTTCCAGGAAGCCGTGGCGCTCTGGCAGCGCTGAGGCGGCGGCTCAGGCCGCCGCGCCGCCGCGCGCCGCGGGCTCGTAGCCGAGATTGGGCGCGAGCCAGCGCTCCACCATCTCGACCGGCACGCCCTTGCGCTGCGCGTACGACTCGACCTGGTCGCGGCCGATGCGGCCCACCGCGAAGTAGCGCGCCTCGGGGTGCCCGAAGTAGAGGCCGCTCACGCTCGCGGCGGGCAGCATCGCGAAGTGCTCCGTTAGCGTGATGCCGGCCGCGGGCCCGTCGAGGAGCGCAAACAGCGTCGCCTTCTCGGAGTGGTCGGGGCACGCGGGGTAGCCGAAGGCGGGGCGAATGCCGCGGAACCGCTCCTTCAGCAGCGCTGGCACGTCGAGCCGCTCGTCCGGCGCGTACCACTCGCGCCGGGCGCGCTCGTGCAGCCACTCGGCCGCGGCCTCGGCGAACCGGTCGGCCAGCGCCTTGGCGATGATGGCGTGGTAGTCGTCGTGCTGGCGCTCGAAGTCGGCGACCAGCGCGTCGAGGCCGATGCCCGCCGTGACGGCGAACGCGCCGACGTAGTCCTGGACGCCGGCCTCGCGCGGCGCCACGAAGTCGGCGAGCGACAGGTAGGGCTGCTCGGCCGCGTGGGCGGCCTGCTGGCGCAGCATCGGAAAGCGCGCGACGACCTCGCTGCGGCGCTCGTCGGCGAAGAGCACGACGTCGTCGCCCTCCGCCCACGCCGGCCAGAACCCGTACACGCCGCGCGCCCGGAGCAGCCGCTCGCCGACGAGGCGGTCGAGGAGCCGCTGGGCGGCGCCGAAGAGGTCGCGCGCCGTCTCGCCGTAGACCGGGTCGTCGAGCACGTCGGGGTAGCGCCCCGGCAGCTCCCACGCCGAGAAGAAGAAGCGCCAGTCGATGTAGGGCACGAGCGTCGCCAGCGGCACGTCGTCGAGCAGCCGCCGGCCGAGAAACGCGGGCCGGGCGACCTCCGCCGGCGTCCAGGCAAGGTGCGGGCGCTTCGCCTGCACGACCTCGAGTGGCAGCAGCGGCCGGACCGCCTTCTGCGCGTGCAGCGCGCGCACGCGCTGCTGCTCCTCGCGGTTGTGGGCGTCGAAGACGCGGCGGCGCTCCGCGTCGAGCAGCGTCGAGACCACCTCGACGGCGCGCGAGGCGTCGAGCACGTGCACGGTCGGCTGCGCGTAGGCGGGCGCGATCTTGACCGCCGTGTGCTCGCGGCTCGTGGTGGCGCCCCCGATGAGCAGCGGCACGGTGAGGTTCCGCCGCTGCATCTCGCTCGCCACGTGCACCATCTCGTCGAGCGACGGCGTGATGAGGCCGGAAAGGCCGATGAGATCGGCCTTCTCCTGTCGGGCGCGTTCGAGAATCTTCTCGCACGGAACCATCACGCCCATGTCGATGACCTCGTAGTTGTTGCAGGCGAGTACGACGCCGACGATGTTCTTGCCGATGTCGTGGACGTCGCCCTTTACGGTGGCGAGCACGACCTTGCCCTGGGGCTTGACGGCTTCGCCCCGTGCGGCCAGGGCGGCCTTCTCCGCCTCCATGAACGGTGTGAGATACGCGACGGCCTTCTTCATCACGCGCGCGGATTTCACCACTTGCGGGAGAAACATCTTGCCCGCCCCGAACAGGTCCCCGACGACGCTCATGCCGGCCATCAACGGGCCTTCGATCACGGCCAGCGGCTTGCCCAGCTTCTGACGCGCTTCCTCGGTGTCCTGCTCGATCCAGGCGTCGATGCCTTTGACGAGCGCGTGCGAGAGGCGTTCTTCCACGGTGCCCTGGCGCCAGGCCTCAAGGATTTCGATGTCCGCCTTTTGGTCCTTCACGGCGCCGCTGGCCTTCAGCTTCTCGCCGAACTCCACCAGACGCTCCGTGGCGTCGGGACGACGGTTGAGCAGGGCGTCTTCGACGAGTTCCCTCAGCTCCGGCTCGATTTCCTCGTACACTTCAAGCATGCCGGCGTTGACGATGCCCATGTCCATGCCGGCGCGGATGGCGTGGTAGAGGAACGCGCTGTGCATGGCCTCGCGCACGGGGTTGTTGCCGCGGAAGCTGAAGGAGACGTTCGACACGCCGCCGCTGACCTTGGCGTGCGGGAGGTTCTGCTTGATCCAGCGCGTGGCCTCGATGAAATCGACCGCGTAGTTGTTGTGTTCCTCGATGCCGGTCGCGACGGTGAGAATGTTCGGATCGAAGATGATGTCCTCCGGCGGGAAGCCCACTTCGTCCACGAGAATGCGGTAGGCGCGTTCGCAGATGCGGATCTTGTCGGCATAGGTCGCGGCCTGACCCTGTTCGTCGAAGGCCATGACCACGACGGCGGCGCCATACTTCAGGATGTGCCGGGCCTGGCGCTTGAACTCGGACTCGCCGGCCTTCAGCGAAATCGAGTTCACCACGCCCTTGCCCTGGAGACATTTCAGGCCGGCTTCGATGACCTCCCATTTCGAGGAATCGACCATGATGGGCACCTTGGCGACTTCGGGTTCGCTGGCGAGGAGCTGCAGGAAGCGCGTCATCGCCGCGACGCCGTCGATCATCCCCTCGTCCATGCAGACATCAAGGATGTTGGCGCCGTTTTCGACCTGCTGGCGGGCGATGGCCACGGCTTCCTCGAATTTCCCCTCCTTGATGAGCTTGGCGAACTTGGGCGAACCGGCCACGTTGGTGCGCTCGCCGATCATGATGAACTGCCCAATCTGCTGCGTGAAGGGCTGCGAGCCGGAGAGGCGGAGGGGGAGCGGTTCCACCTTTCCCATGGTAGCAGCCGATGTGAGTCGGCCCTGATCTCTACGGGAAACAACCAGAGCGGACTTCCGTCCGCTGCTACGAGGTTCGAGGAGTTCCCGTGGATGTCGGCCTTCCAGCGCCTTCGCAATCGCCGCAATGTGCTCGGGCGTGTTGCCGCAGCAGCCGCCGGCGATGTTGATCAGGCCGCTCTGCGCGAATTCGCCGAGGAACCGCCCCATGTCCTCGGGCTTCAGGTCGAAGCCCGTTGGTGAAAGCGGATTCGGCAAACCGGCGTTTGGATAGCATGAAATCGCCGTCGTGGACTTTGCGGCGAGCTCCGCGAGGAATGGTCGCATGAGGTCGGGCCCGAGCGAGCAGTTGAGCCCGATGGATAGCGGTTGCACATGCTGCACCGCGTTCCAGAACGCCTCGACCGTCTGGGCCGAGATCATCGTCTCGCCGCCACGTCCAACGGCGGCGGAGATCGAGATCGGCAGGTGCACCTTGTCCTGCTCGAAGACCTCTTGAATCGCCACCAGCGCGGCCTTGGCGTTGAGGGAGTCGAAGATCGTCTCGACGAGCAAAAAGTCCACCCCGCCCGCCATCAGCGCGCGGACCTGTACCACGTAGGCCGCCTTCACCTGATCGAACGTCACCACGCGGAAGCCTGGATCGTCCGCGTCCGGCGAGTTCGACAGCGACACCGTCAGCGGCCCGATGGCGCCGGCCACAAACCGTTGCTTGCCATCCCGGTTTGCGATTCGGTCGGCCCATTCACGGCACTGGCGCGCGGAGGTTTGGTTGATCTCCCACGCGAGGTCGTTGAGGAACTTGTCCTCGATGACCTTTTGATAAAACTCGGGATTCTTGCGGCCGCCGTGCTCGCGCGGGTCGTCCACGAAGAACTCGCTCTGGCCGATACTCGTGGCGGAGAAGGTGTTCGTCTCGATGATGTCCGCCCCGGCTTCGAGGAAGCGCCGGTGGATGTCGCCAATCATCTCCGGCTGCGTGAGTGAGAAGAGATCGCCGTTGTTGAGCAGGTCTTTCTTCGCGTCGGCAAAGCGCCGTCCCCGGATGTCGGCTTCCGTCTTGCCGTAGGTGCGGATGGTTGTGCCCATCGCGCCGTCGAGGATGACGATGCGTTCCCGCAGCAACTGCTTCAGCGGATGTGTTGCGTTGGATTGCCCAGTCATATCTCGATCTTCCATCGGTCGGAACGATGCCACCGTAAGTGGCGTGCGACCCGAGGCAACCTTAGGCCCGCCGTTAGCAGGGTGTCAAATCATCATATCGTGATTAGAAGATAAAACATGGACCAGATCTCGGCGGACCGGTCGTCGGCCGGGGTGCGGCAAGGGATGCCCTCGCCAGTGAGATGCCGGCAGGGCCGGCCGGGGTGCGGCGGAGCTCCCGGTCTGAACGCTGGGCGCGGAACCAATGCTGTGCCGGTGGGGCTTTCTGTTGGGGCTGGGCGCGCCGGGCGGGATGGCCGGAGACTGCGTGGGCGGGCCTTAGCGCGGATGATTGGGCGTGTCGTGCAGCCACTCCAGCGATTGCAGGTCCTTCTCGAGCGACCGGAACACTTCTTCCAGACACCGATTCCACGCTTGGACCAACGCCTCGGGCGAAGTTCCTTCGAATCGCGATTCTGTCTGATAGCGGCGCTGCAAACGCACCCCGGGGCCGGGGGAGCGGTCTGCGCTGAGCGTTAACTCCAGGGCGAGGACGGCCCTCGGGGCGTTCAAGTCACGGAAGTCTCCGTAAAGCCGGCTCACGGTGCCGTCGAGCGTGAAGGTGCTGGTCAACAGGCTGGCCGAGGGCAGCACCGAATCAAAAACGCCAGCGTCGGCCAGCCAGCCGCGAGTGGCTTCCGCCAACAGACTGCCGGGGTCGGCGGCGAACAGGTGGTAGAAGTCCGATTCGTACCCGGTGTCCGTGCGGCGATAGACAAGGCTTCGCTGGTCGAACGCCGGTGCGACGCGGAAAGGGCGGACGCGGAGAACCTCGCGAGTGCGGGGCGGGGCGGCATGGGTCGGGCGTTGCACGTCGAGCAGGTAATGATGGCGCGTAGGATTGGGCTTGGACAGACGGCAACCCGATCCGCCGGCCAAGATCAGCGCCGCAAGGCAGACAAGGGCAGGGGTCCGCATGGCTATTTTTTGTCGAATCGGACGGGTTTGGGAGGTTGCCCCAACAGCAACTGGGCGGGGTAGCGCTTGGCGCTCTCGGCCAGTTCGCGGAGGCTTTGGCTCAACGCACGGAGATTGGCGACGGACTGGCCCAGATCCGCCTCGTTGCCCGCGATCAACTGGTCGAGCCGGCGGAGCGTTTGATCGAGCTGCTGGATGGCGGCGGTGATCTCGCCCGAATCGACGATGCGCCGGACCCCGGCGAGGACGGCGCTGGCGTTGGTCGAAAGCGCTTCGATCCGGGCTCCTTGCAGGGTGCGTTGAATCTGCGCCATCGTCTGCCGGGCCTCTTCGAGGACGAGGTTGGCGTTGCGATTGATCCGGGCAACGTCAAGCTCTTCCAGTTTGCCCTGCGCCGTGGCGAATGTATCGCTCACTGTTTTGGCCAATTGCTCGATATCGATACGGTCCAGCCGGTCGAAGAGTTTTTCCACGGCGGCGACGAAGCGGGTCACGGTGCTGGGCGCGGACGGGATGTGGGTGTAGTCCGGCTCCCAGTCGAAGGGCAGCACGGGATATTTGGCCGGATCGAAGTAGTCCAGCTCGAGGTAGGCCAGGCCGGTGATGCCCTGCGAAGCGAGACGGATGCGCAAGCCCTGGTCGGTTTCGGATTTGATGAGTTGGCTCAGGCTGCCTCCGTGGTCCTTCAATTCGTCCTCGGTCAGCTCGATGCGAACCAGGACGTACTGTTTGCGGTCGGTCACGGGGGTTTCGCGCTCGTAGTGGGTGGCGGTGAAGCCAATGCCGCTGACATTCCCGATGGTGACCCCCCTGAACTTGACCTTGGATCCCACCTCGAGTCCTTGCACGGACTCGTTGAGATAGGTCTCGAAGATTACCGGCCGCCGGAACACCGAGCCGAGGCCGAAGGTGATCAGCGCGACCACGCCCAGGGCGGTGGCGGTGACGATGAACAGGCCCAGCTTGAAGTAGTTCGCGCGCGTGCTCATGCGGGACGGCCGCTCGGGGCGGCTGCGGTCTGGCGGTTGAAAAACTGGCGCACCCAGGGATTGTCGCTGCGGTCGCGCAGATCCGCCGGTCGGCCGGTGGCGATGATGCCCTTGGTGCGCTTGTCGAGCATGATGACGCGATCGGCCACGGTGTAGATGCTGGCCAGTTCGTGGGTGACGATCACGAAGGTCGTGCCCAGGCTGCGCGCCAGTTGCAGAATGGTCTGATCCAGTTCCGCCGACGTGATGGGATCCAGGCCGGCCGAGGGTTCGTCGAGGAACAGGATGGTCGGATCGAGCGCGAGCGCTCGGGCGATGGCGGCGCGCTTCTGCATGCCGCCGCTGATTTCCGCGGGCAAGTGGTCCTCGAAACCGGCCAGGCCGACCAGCTTGAGCTTCATGCGCGCGATCAACGTCATGGCCGCGTCCGGCAATTCCGTGAATTCCTCCAGCGGCAGCCGGACGTTTTCCAGCAGGCTCATCGAGCCGAAGAGTGCGCCGCTTTGATACATGACGCCGATCCGCCGCAGAATCCGCCGGCGCGTGGCGTTGTCCGCGCCGGTGAGTTCGTCGCCGCCGATCCAGATGCGTCCCGCCGCCGGCTCGTGCAGCCCGATCAGGTGTTTGAGCAACGTGCTCTTGCCGCAGCCCGAGCCGCCGAGAATGGCGAACGCTTCGCCCTGTTCAACGGCGAAGGAGATGTTTTCGAGCACCGTCCGGCCTTGGTAGGCGGCGGTGAAACCCTCCACCCGGATGATGGGCTGCGCGATTTCGCTCATCGTCGGTCAGATACCCAGGGCGTAGTAAACCACGGAGAACACCGCATCGGCCAGCACGATCAGGATGATGCCGCTGACGACGGCGCGCGTGGTCGAGAGTCCGACGGCGCTGGCGCCGGCCTGTGTCTGCAAGCCCCGCAGACAACCGATGCCGGCGACGAGGATGCCGAAGACGAACGACTTCGCCAGCCCGCCCAGAAAGTCCCCCATGTCCGCGATGGCGACCACTTCCTGATGGTAGGTGATCAGCGGAAAGCCCTGCATGACGAACACGATGGCGCCTCCGGCCAGCCCGAAGAAATTCGCAAAGAGCGTCAGCAGCGGCGTCATCATCACCGCCGCCAGCACCCGGGGCACGACGAGGAAACGGACGGGCTCCAGGCCCATCGTGATCAGGGCGTTGATCTCCTCGTTCACCTTCATCGTGCCAATTTCCGCTGCAAACGCCGAGCCGGACCGGCCGGCGAGGATGATGGCGGTCATCAATGGTCCCATCTCCCGCAGCACCACCAGAGCGACGAGGTCGGCAACATAGATTTCCGCTCCGAACTGGCGCATCGGAATCACAGCCTGGAAGGCCATGATCAGCCCGGTGAGCAGGCTGATCAACGCCACAATGGGCAGGGCGTTGGCACCCACGTTCTCCGCGATGAACAGCGCGTCGCGCCAGCGGACCTTGCGCGCGTGCCGGCAGGCGTAACCGAGGGCCAGCGCCAGTTCACCCACGAAGGTCACGAGGGCGTGCAGGTCGCGCCACAGGCCGGCCGCCACTTCGCCCACCTGCACAGGCAGGCTGATGAAGGCGGGCGCGGGCACGGCCGGGGGGCGCGTCTCCCCGGGGTCAAGCAGTTCCAGTAACCGGCGAAACTCCGGCCGCAACCCTTCAATGGTCACCGTGCCGCCCGCTCCGCGCGACACGCGCGCCAGGCCGGCCAGGAGCGCCACGCCGGCGCCATCGCAATAGGTCACTCCTGTGGCATCCAAAACGATCGGGGCGCGGCCGTGGGCCCGCACGGCGTCGTGCGCCGGCCCCCACAAGCGAGCGGTGCCGGCGGCGTCCAGCCGCCCTGACAACGTCAACGTCAGCAGGCCGCCGGGACCCGAACTGGCGCTCATTCGCGCCGGTTCGTTCCCTTCAGCCGTTGCGGGGTTGATGTCAATGGCAGGCATGGCCGCTGGGGAACCAAACCGAGAGGGAAAGGATTCGCCGAAACCGTTCGCGCCTGATGCTCCTGAGCCGCAAGGACCGACGTGACGAGGCGCCGGGCTCCTGCCGGTGGATGAGTTTGAGCCTTGTGGCGTCGGCTCCTACGCGGGGAAAGTTCAAGTCTTCAACCCCAGCCCCAGCACCTCGCGGCAATACTTGATGCTGCGCTCGAGTTCGGCTTTCTGGCTCAGTTGCTCCGTCTCGGCCCGGTCCTTGCCTTCCGGGTTCTTCACGGTCTGGAAGGGCTTGCCGCGGCGCGCGAGCGCCACGAAGCGGGCGAAATCCTCCGCCGGCATGTCGGGCCAGTCCCGCCAGAAATCCTTCTTCAAATACGGGAAAGGGCGCGCAAAGCCGGAGATTGTTTCGATGTGCACGGGCACGCCGGGGCACAGCTCGGCGAACCGTTGGAAGTATGCCTTCAGGTCCATGTAGCCGTCGCCCATTGCCGTCCACTGCACCATGGCGCCGTCTTCGTATTCCCACACCGCGCCGTCGCGCAGGCTGGTGGTGAGGGCATAGGGGCCGAGGTTCTCAAGGCTTTCGAGTGGGTCCTCCAGCGTCCAGAGCGCGTTGCCGGAGTCGAGGTTGACGCCCACGTATTCCTTGCCCGCCTCCTCGACCAGCGCCGCCAGT
>DATLZB010000221.1:0-5552 GCA_035574175.1 Hyphomicrobiaceae bacterium | reverse complement strand
ACCTCCTTAAGCACCCGTTAACCGCACCAGCAGGGGTTCATGAACGTCGTCATCGTAGAATCGGCGGCCAAGGCCAAGGCCATCAACAAGTATCTGGGCCCCGGCTACAAGGTCATTCCCTCCTACGGGCATGTGCGGGATTTGCCGTCCAAGGACGGCTCGGTCGAGCCGGACAAGGACTTCGACATGCATTGGGATGTCGATGAGCGCTCGGCCAAGGTGATGAGGGAGATCACCGCCGCCGTAAAGAAGGCTGACAAGCTCATACTCGCCACCGACCCCGACCGGGAAGGTGAGGCCATCTCCTGGCACATTCTGCAAATTCTCGAGCAAAAGAAGGCCTTGCGGAAGGGGCTGCCGGTCGAGCGGGTGGCCTTCAACGCCGTGACCAAGCAGGCGGTCGAGGCGGCATTAAGGGAGCCTCGGCAGATCGACACTCCGCTGGTCTCCGCTTACCTCGCCCGGCGCGCGCTCGACTATCTTGTCGGCTTCACCCTCTCGCCCGTTCTCTGGCGCAAACTGCCCGGCGCCCGCTCGGCCGGCCGCGTTCAATCCGTCGCTTTGCGCCTCATTTGCGACCGCGAAGCCGAGATCGAGGCCTTCAAGGCCCAGGAGTACTGGACCATAGAGGCGCTGCTTGCCACCGCCGCGGGCGAAGAGGTGCGCGCCCGGTTAACCACCATCGCCGGTACGGCGCTCAAGAAGCTCGACATCGCCGATGGGGCTTCCGCCAACGCCATCAAGGCGGTCATCCAAGGTGGGCGCTTCGTTGTCGCCTTGGTTGAGAAGAAGTCGGTTCGCCGTAACCCGCCTGCCCCGTTCACGACGTCGACCCTGCAGCAGGAAGCCTCCCGCAAGCTCGGCTTCTCCGCCCGCCAGACCATGCAGGTGGCCCAACGCCTCTATGAGGGCATCGACCTCGACGGCGAAACCGTAGGCCTTATCACCTACATGCGCACCGACGGCGTGCAGATCGTGCCGGAGGCGATCGCGCAAATGCGGCGGCTGATCGAGGCTGATTTTTCCAGGCGCTACCTGCCGCCGTTCGTCCGCGAATACAAGACCAAGGCCAAGAATGCACAGGAGGCGCATGAAGCAATCCGGCCGACCGACCCGTTGCGGCGGCCGAAGGACGTTGCCCGCTTCCTCGACAAGGACCAAGCTGCGCTCTACGAACTCATCTGGAAGCGCTCGATCGCAAGCCAGATGGCCTCGGCCGAGCTTGAGCAGACCGCCGCCGACATCGAAGTCAAAGGCCGGGACGGAAAGACCTACGGTTTCAGGGCCACCGGCTCCGTCGTGCTCTTCGATGGGTTTATGCGGCTTTACGAGGAAGGTCGCGACGACGAGGTGGAGGAAGGCAGCCGGCGGCTTCCGCCGCTCTCGGCGCGCGAGGAGCTGAGGGAGACGGCGATCGAGGCGAGACAGCACTTCACCGAGCCGCCGCCGCGCTACACCGAGGCCACCCTGGTCAAGCGCATGGAGGAGCTCGGCATCGGGCGGCCCTCGACCTACGCCTCCACGCTCGCCCTGCTCCGCGATCGCGAGTACGTGCGTCTCGACAAGAAGCGACTTGTCCCTGAGGACAAGGGCCGGCTCGTCATCGCGTTTCTCGAGGCCTTCTTCCGCCGTTACGTCGAGTTCGACTTCACCGCAGACCTTGAGGAGAAGCTCGACCTCATCTCCGACGGCAAGCTCGCCTGGAAGGACGTGCTGCGCGACTTCTGGCGCGATTTCACCGCCGCCGTGGAGGAGATCCAGGATTTGCGCGTAGGTGACGTGCTGGAGGCGCTCAACGAGCTGCTCGCGCCCCACATCTTCCCGGCTCGGGAAGATGGCTCCGACCCGCGCCTGTGTCCGGCCTGCGGTGCAGGCCGCCTGAGCCTCAAGACCGGCCGGTTCGGCGCCTTCATCGGCTGCTCGAACTACCCTGAATGCCGCTACACCCGCCAGTTCTCCGACGCCGCCAACGGCAATGGCGAGGTGACGCCGCCCGAGGGAAAGCTCCTCGGCGAAGATCCTGAAACCGGGCTCGCCGTGACCTTGCGCACCGGCCGCTTCGGGCCTTATGTGCAGCTTGGCGAGGCAAGTGAGGACGGGAAGCCCAGGCGCGCCTCGGTGCCGCGCGGTATCGATGCCACCACCATCGACCTTGAGCGCGCCTTGCAGCTGCTCGCCTTGCCGCGCGACGTTGGTACCCACCCCGAGACGGGCAAGCCGATCACCGCGGGCATCGGTCGCTACGGCCCCTTCGTGCTGCACGACGGCACCTATGCCAACCTGGAGAATGTGGAGGACGTCTTCACCATCGGCATCAATCGGGCCGTGTCGATCCTCGCCGAAAAGGCGGCGGGCGGGAGCAAGGGCCGCTTCCAACGCGCCAAGCCGAGCGTGCTCAAGGACTTGGGCGAGCACCCCGAGGGCGGCAGGATCGCCGTGCTGTCGGGACGCTACGGCCCCTACGTCAGCCACAACAAGGTCAACGCCAACCTGCCAAAGGGCAGGGACCCGGCATCGCTGACGGTTGCGGAGGCGGTCGAACTGCTGGCGGCAAGACGCGAGCGCGCCGGAGCGCGAAAGCCGGCGTCGCGGTCGCGGCAGAAGCCGGCGGCGTCCCAGGCCGAGGTCGAAAGCGCAGGCGCTAAACCCAGGGGCGGGAAGGACGCAGCCAAGCCGCCGGCCAGAGCACGCTCCGCCAACGCCAAAGCCGCCGCCCGCTAGAGGACCGCCACCCGAGTGGCCCGCCAGACGCGAGATCCCCGCAAGAAGCCGACAGGCGGACTGCCGAGCAAAGACGAGCTGCTCAAGTTCGTTGCTGGCGCCACCGGAAAGGTCGGCCGGCGCGAGGTTGCGCGCGCCTTCAACGTCAGAGGCAGCGACCGCGTTCATCTGAAGCGCATGCTGGCGGAGCTGGCCGCCGAGGGCCGCCTTTCCGGCAACCGTAAGGCGTTGCGCAGGAAGGGCACGCTCCCGCCGGTGGCCGTACTCGAGATCGTGGCCCGCGACGCGGACGGCGATCTCATCGCCGAGCCTTTAACTTGGCCCAAAGAGGAAGGGGCAAGACCACGCGCCCGCCTCACCTTCCTTGACCGCCAGCACAGCATGAGCCCCTCCGACCTCGGCGCCGGCGACCGGGTGCTCGCCCGCATTGCCCGTGTCGAGGATGAAGAGGATGCGGAGGCGCCCTACACCGCCGAGCCGATCAGAAAGCTACCGCGCGAGAAGCGCCGCCTCCTCGGCATCTTCCGCAGGAATGCGCGCGGCGGCGGCCGCATCCAGCCGGTCGACCGCAAGGAACTGCGCGAGTGGCCGGTGGCTGCGGGCAGCGAAGCCGGGGCGCGCGAAGGCGACCTCGTGCGCTTTGACATCCTCACCCGCGGCCGTCTGGCCGTACCCGAAGCGCGCGTTCTGGAAAGCCTCGGCAACCCTGACGACCAGCGCCAGATCAGCCTCATCGCCGTGCACGCGCACGGCCTGCCGGACACATTTCCCGACGCGGTCCTGCAAGAAGCGCAAATGCTGAGGCCGGCACCGTGGGAAGGCCGCGCCGATCTGCGCCCTACCCCGTTCGTTACCATCGACCCGGCCGATGCGCGCGACCATGACGATGCCGTTCACGCCGAGCCCGATCCCGATCCCGCCAACGCCGGCGGCTTCATTGTCACCGTCGCCATCGCCGACGTCGCCGCGTATGTGCGCCCGGCCAGCCGCCTCGACCGCGAAGCGCAGCTTCGCGGCAACTCGGTCTATTTCCCCGATCGGGTGGTACCGATGCTGCCCGAGCGACTATCCAACGACCTCTGCTCTTTGCGTGAGGGCGAGGACCGGCCCTGCCTTGCCGTGCGCATGGTGTTCGACCGCCGCGGCACCAAGAAGAAGCACACCTTCCTGCGCGCCATGATGCGATCGGCCGCCAAGCTCAGCTATCAGGAAGCTCAGGCCGCCTTCGATGGCCAGCCTTCCGGCAAGTGTGCCCCCCTGATGGAGAAGGCGCTGCTGCCTCTGTGGCGCGCCTACCGAGCGCTCGCTGAAGCGCGCGACCGACGTGCCCCGCTCGATCTCGATCTCCCTGAGCGGCGGATCCTACTCGACGCGGCCGGGCGCGTTGAACGTGTGGTGATGCCGGAACGGCTCGCCGCCCACCGCCTCATCGAAGAGTTCATGATCCAGGCCAACGTGGCCGCTGCGGAGACGTTGGAGGGCAAGCGGGCACCCGTTGTCTACCGGGTTCACGAGCCGCCCGCCAAGGAGAAGCTCGCCGCTCTGCGCGACTTCCTGGCCACGTTGAACCTCAAGCTGCCAACCGCGGCCGCGCTCAAGCCCGTACATTTCAATCGCATCCTGGCTGCGGCCAAGAGGACGCCAATTGCCGAACTCGTCAACGAGGTCGTCCTGCGCACCCAGGCGCAAGCCGAGTATGCGACCGAGAACGCAGGTCACTTCGGTCTCAATCTCGGCCGCTATGCCCACTTCACCTCTCCCATCCGTCGCTATGCCGATCTCCTCGTCCACCGCTCTTTGATCGCGGCGCTCCGGCTCGGGGCCGGCGGTCTTGAGCCCGACGAAGCCGACCGCCTTGCCGACCTGGCGCGGGCGATCTCGGATGCGGAGCGGCGCGCCATGGCGGCGGAGCGCGAAACCGCTGATCGTCTGATCGCCGCATATCTGGCGGATCGCGTCGGCGCCGAGTTCGCGGCCCGCGTGTCGGGCGTCACCCGCTCGGGCCTTTTCGTGCGCCTTGCCGACACCGGTGCCGACGGCTTCGTTCCAGCCTCCTCCATCGCTGGCGACTTCTACGTTCACGTCGAGGAGAGCCACGCTCTCGTCGGCAGACGGACCGGCCGGAGCTTTCAACTCGGCGATTCGGTCCAGGTTCGCTTGGTTGAGGCTCTGCCGTCGGCTGGGGCGCTGCGATTCGAAATGTTGTCGGAGGGCCGCACCGGCTTGGTTGCGCACCCCAAGGCATGGCGCAGCCGAACCGGCACGCGGCGGCGCTGAGGTGTGACGCCGTTGCTGCGAGAGGCGGCACTTGACGGCGTTTTCTGGCGATGGCCTATCGCCGCGGCAGGAAGGGATGGTGGGAACAGGCCGATGAGCGCGAAAGCAAGCGATGCCGCGGAGGCGCCGAGGCCTCAGCGCCTGCGGCCGCGCGATGCCGCCACTCTGATCATCGTCGACCGGGCGGCGGGCGAGCCGCGCCTGCTGATGGGCAGGCGCCGCATGGATCAGGTGTTCCTGCCCGGCAAGTACGTGTTCCCGGGCGGTCGTGTCGACAAAGCCGATCGATCGATCGCCAGCGCGGACGAGTTGAGCCCGCTGGACGAGGCCAAGCTGCTACTCGCGGTCAACGGATCGGCGAGCCCGGTCAGGGCCCGCGCGATCGCGCTCGCCGCTATCCGCGAAACGTACGAGGAAGCGGGGCTGCTGATCGGGGCTCCGGGAACCTCCTCCGCCAAGGCGGCGAACGGCACGTGGAACAAGTTCCTGTCCCACGGCCTGCTGCCCAAACCCGGCGCGCTGTCGTTCTTTGCACGCGCCGTCACGCCGCCCGG
>DATLZB010000220.1:0-15699 GCA_035574175.1 Hyphomicrobiaceae bacterium | reverse complement strand
CCAACACTTGGTGCAGGCGATAGCCCCGTGATCAGTTCGCTCCCGCCGCTCGCCTACTGCCGTCCCGGACAATTGGCCTAGTGATGAGCTCCAACGACGCCGCGCCGGCTCGCTCCGATAACCTCCGCCCCACCGAACGCGGCTGGCGGCGCGTCTTCGTCGAGGCGCTGGAGCTCGTCGGCAGCGTCGGCGTCTATGAGCTGGAGCGGCGCTACGAACAGCGCATCATCGTGACACTCGATCTCCTCGTCCGAGACGATTACAGCGGTGACAGCGACGAACTCGACCGCGTCTACGACTACGATCGGGCCATCTCTGCCATCCGCTCCACCGTCGAAGGTGGCCACTTCAACTTGCTCGAAACGCTAGCCGAACGCATCGTAGATACCTGTCTTGCCGACGAACGGGTGCAGGAGGTCCGCGTACGGATCGCAAAGCCCGACGTGCTGCCCGCCTGCCGTGCCGTAGGCATTGAGGTCTGCCGCGCCCGCCGCTGACCGCACCCGACGCGGCGCGCCACATTTCCTCCGTGCTCTGCCCCAATTGCCGCCCAAAACTTGCGCATGCTGCGCAGCCAGGGAATTGAATCGGACGGGGATGCCGTGACGCGTAAACGACGCGTTAACATTAAGAAGCTACAAACTCCATCTGCACGATTGGCACTCGGCACCGGCGGGGCGGGGCCACAGTTCAGGAGTCTTCGATGAAAAGTCGTTGCGGAGCCGTTTTGCTCCTTACCCTCGCCGTGCCCGCTGCCGCCGAGGCAGGCACGCTGCCCGCCGTCAAGTCGGGGCCAGGCAACGAGGTGCCGGCCTGTGTGACGCCGGGACGGCTTCTTGATTATCTGAAGGACCGCAATCCGAGTCTCGAGCCGCGCTTCCGCGAGGTGCCGGTGGCCTATATGCGCCACGGCGAGGAGCTTAACGTGCGCTGGGACTACGCCTTCTTCCAGATGGTGGTCGAGACCGGCAGCCTTTCATTTCAACGCACTAAGGGCCGGGCCGGCGATGTGAGCGCCTCCCAAAACAATTTTGCCGGGCTTGGCGCAACCGGCGGAGTGCCCGGCGAGAGCTTCCCCGACATCTCAAGCGGCGTCAAAGCGCATCTCCAGCACCTTCTCATGTATGCAGGCGATACCATCACCGACCCCGTCGCCGAGCGCACGCGCAAGGTCCAGGAATGGGGCGTGCTGACGTCCTGGCAAAAGACCTTCAAGGGGCCGATCACCTACACAGACCTCGCGCGCAAATGGGCACCGGGCAGCAACGCCTATGCCGCCATGCTGGAACAGGTCGGCAAGCGCTTCTACGACGATTTCTGCTCCCGCCCCGATCCGGAACCCCAGCTTGTGGCGGAGGCTCGCAAGTGGCGCAGCGACGCTGTCACGGTTGCATCTCCGGCGGAGCCGACAGACAGCGGTCCGCCCGAGCGCGTATCTGGCGCAGACCTCGCGCGCCAAGCCGTGGAGCGTGCTCGGCGCGAGGGGGAAACCGCCCGCTCCAGTCTCGGCTTCAGCCCATCTGCGGCGAGCGCGTCGCCCGCCGAGCAGTCACCCTTTCAGAGCCTGCTCGCCGTCGTAATGCCGAAATCCGGCGGCGAGGCGCTGGCGGCGCAGCCCCCTGCTGCGTCCGTGCAGACGGTTTCCGTCGCCGGCACCAGGCCCGCCGCCGCACCGCCCAAGGCAACGCCTGCTCTCAAGTGCCGGGTTTGGACGGCAAGCTACGGCGGCTTGAAATCGGTGATCATCCGCTCCGTCGCCGACCAGCAGGTCAACTACACGGTGCTTGACGTCAACGAAGGCACCGAGACGCGCGAGGTAGAGGCCTACGTCGCCGCCTACGCCAAGGGTGGACAGAAGGTCGCCGAGTTCCGCAATCAGTCGCAGGCTCTCGAGAGGGCCTTCGAACTTTGCCCCGAAGGCTAAACGGCCGAGCGCGCGTGCATTCGAGCCCGCCGAGAAGCCCCGGGCGTGACGTGCGACGAGGCGCGCCCGGCCGTGTGCTCGCCGTGCTGCTGGCTCTTGCTGCAACTCCGGCCACAGCGGCGGGACGGGCTGACACGCCGATCCGCATCTATCCGACAAGCCCGGTTCCGGCCTGCGTCACGCCGGAGCGGCTCGGCCACTTCCTCCTCTTGCGCAACCCTGACCTCGAACCCCGCCTGCGCGACATTGCCCACTGGTACCGACGGCACGGCGAGGCCTGGCGCGTGCGCTGGGACTACGCCTTCTTCCAGATGGCGCTCGAAACCAACTTCCTTACCTTTCGGCGTGCCGACGGCCGTATGGGAGACGTCCACCCGCGCCAGAACAACTTCGCCGGCCTTGGCACCACTGGCAACGGCACCCCTGGCGACAGCTTTCCCGACGTGCCGACCGGCGTGCTCGCGCACATCCAGCACCTCGTCGTCTATTCGGGCCAGCGCATTGCCGAGCCGGTGGCGCCCCGCACGCGCTTGAAGCAAGCCGACATCCTGGCCGCCTTGGCCCGCACCGCCGCGCACCGGCCGGTAACGTTTCAAGATCTGACTGGCCGCTGGGCCATTGACCGCTCCTACGGTCGTTCGATCGAGACCATCGCCGACCGCTTCCGCGAACTCTACTGCAATGGAGCGCCCCTCGAGGTCGCCTCGGCCGCCTCGCTCCCCGCCTTCGCACGGGCCGCTCCGCCCCCCGCGGTGCGCGCCCAGGCGTGGGCGCCCGCCCTTGCCACGAAGCCGCAGTCCGCTGCGCCGCCTGCTGCATCGATCGCTGGCGCATGCCGCGTCGAAGCGGCGAGCTTCGGCGGCCGCAAGACGCTGCTCATCCGTACGCTCGCCAATGGCGAAGAGCGCTTCACCGCCCTTGGGGTGCTCGAAGGTTTCGAACGTTCGATGGCAGAAAGCTTCATTCGCTCGCACGCACCGGGCGGCCAGCCGATCGCGGAATTTCCCTCGCCCGAGGCAGCCTTGGCGCGAGCCTTCGAGCTGTGCCCCGCCGCACGGCGATAGAAGCCCACCAGCGCAACCTCTAGGGCCCATGAGCACAGCGCGATGCGCCGTGCCCACTCCACCGCAGCGTTTGGTGGTGAGGAACGGAAGATTACGGCTTCACTGATCCGCCCAGCCACGCCGCTATGCTCAACTACCCCGCACCTTGGTTTAGCCCTAGAGTTGGCCCATGACGGGTGCTGGTGTGGCAGAGGGAGGAGGCCCCATGCGCAGAGCGTTCATCGCGCTTGCCATAGCGCTGCTCGTGGTGCTCGCGGTATTCGCGGCCCTCATCATTAATCCGCCTGTCGGCTTTCTGCAAAACCGCCTCGCGGCCGAAATCAAAGCGAGCAGCGGCCGCGACCTCGCCGTCACCGGCAACACCTCGCTGCAACTTGTGCCTTCCATCGTGCTGCGCATGGAGGGCGCCACGCTCTCCAATCCGCCGGGATTTGGGGGCGAGCCCTTCCTGCACGTTGGCGCGCTGGAGCTGCACGCCGACATCCTTACGCTGCTGCTAGGGAGGTTCGAGATTGGCCGTCTGACGCTGACCGAGCCGCGCCTGCGGCTCGTCATCGACAAGCAGGGCCGCGGCAGCTGGGAGCTCCCCGCCGCTCGAGATCACGCCTCCGCTGGCTTTCCCGCCATCGGCGAACTCACCGTCACGCGCGGCACGCTGACCTACCGGGACGAGCGCGTGCCGACAGCAGTCACCCTTACTGACGTCAATGCACGAGCAGAGCGTGTGGCACTCGATCAGCCGCTCGCCACCGACTTCGAGTTTGCTTGGAACAAGGAGAAGGTCACGGGCAAGGCGACCACGGCCTCGCTCGCGGCTCTTTCCGGCGCCACGCCGACGCGCGCCGCCCTTGCGCTGTCGTCGGCCCGCGGCGCCATCGAGGTCGACGGCGAGGTTACAGCCGCCGAGGCGTTGAGCTTCCAGGGGAAAATGAAGGGCACCACGCCGTCGTTGCGCCGCTTGGCCAGCTGGTTCGACATGAATCTGCCCGGCACCGAGGGCTTTGCCAAGGCCGCCCTCGAAGGTGACGTCAAGACCGACGGCAAGTCGATCGCTTTCCCCAAGGCGCGGCTCGTCATCGACAACACCACTGCCGAGGGCACGCTCACGCTCGATCTGACCGGTCCGCGGCCGCGCCTCGCCGGCACCCTCGCCGCCGATGAGATCGATGCCGCCCGTTACATGCCGGTGGCCAAGCCCGCGCTGACTCGCAGCGCGCCGGAGCCGGCCTTCGAGATCGAGCCTGTACCGCTCAGTGCGTCGCTGAAGGCGTATCTGAGGGCTGCCGAGGCCCGGGGCCCCCGCGCGGCCGCGGACGCACTGAGCCAGGACCTACTCACCCGTGCCGCGCCCGTCGTGCCATGGAGCGCCGACCCCTTCGACCTAGCAGCGCTCAAGGCCGTCGACGCCGAACTCGACCTCTCGATTCGCACGCTCAAGTACCACAAGGCTGCCTTCGCCATTCCCAGGCTGTCGCTGGCTTTGAAGGACGCGAAGCTCGCCCTCGAATCCAAGGAGCTCGCCACCCACGGTGGCAAGATCGCGGCCAAGGCCGTGCTTGACACCAAGCCGGCCGTGCCGACTTTCGCCGCCTCCATGCGGCTCGACAACGTGGAATTGCACGGCCTCATGTCGGATCTGGGCTTTGAGGGCTATCTCGCCGGCAAGACCACCGGCGAAGCGGACCTCTCCGGTACCGGCCGCAGCGAGCGCGAGTTGGTCTCTTCGCTCAAGGGCCGCGTGAAGGCTCGAATTGGCGAGGGCATGGTTGTGGGCTACGACGTGAAGCGCGTGGTTGAAACCTGGCGGCTGCCGCCCTACGACCCCAAGGCGCGCACGCCCTTCGAGCGCATCGATGCCGACCTCAAGATCGACAGAGGCATCGCCGAGAGCAACGTCATGGAGCTTGCCGGCCCCGTGGTCGGCGCCAGGGCCGAAGGCGTCGCCCGCCTACCGACGCGCCAGCTCGACTACAACGCGCGCGTGTCGTTTCCCAACTGGTGGAGCATCGCGGTGCGCATCTTCGGGCCGTTCACGCAGCTCAAGTACGACGTGGACTGGTGGTCGACGCTATTCGATCGCCGCACGCCAGCGCCAACGCGCATGGCGGTCGCCGAAGGTCTCGACCTGAAGGACCCGGAGCTCGCCGCGATGCTCGAAAGCGCGCTCCAGAAAACGGAAGCCACGCCCACCCGCTCCGCCGACGACTTCGACCCGGACATCCTGCGCGCGCTCCTCAAGAGCGCCAAGGGGGAGCGATAGTGCCTTTGGACACAGAGTCGCTCCCTCGCCCGTACCCTTGAATGACAGTCCTACCGGCCGTGATGGCGGCTACGGTGAGCCTCCAATGCCGCCCGCGATTGACGCTTGCCGGTCCGCCGCCTAAGGCTGCTTTCGTCTAATCCGCCGACTGCGACCGCTCATGAGCCACGACCTCGACCCTGCCACCATCGCCGCGGCCCAGGACGCGCGCGCCTGGCCGTTTGCCGAGGCGCGCCGGCTCATCGCCCGCCTCGAGAAAGTCGAGGGCGGCCGCGACAAGACGGTGATTTTCGAGACCGGCTACGGCCCTTCCGGCCTACCCCACATCGGCACCTTCGGCGAGGTCGCGCGCACCGCCATGGTCCGCCATGCCTTTGAGGTGCTGACTGAAGGCAAGCGCAGAACGCGGCTGATCTGCTTCTCTGACGATATGGACGGCATGCGGCGCATTCCGGACAACGTGCCGAACAGGGAAATGTTGGCCGCCCACCTCGACAAGCCGCTGTCGGCAGTGCCCGACCCCTTCTCCAGCGAGTACCCGAGCTTTGCCGCCCACAACAACGCGCGACTCAAGCGCTTTCTCGATCAATTCGGTTTCGACTACGAGTTCTACTCGGCGACCGAGTGCTACCGCTCGGGCGCCATGGACGAGACGCTGCTCAAAATGCTTGAGGTCTACGACCGGGTGATGGAGATCATCCTGCCGACCCTTGGGCCGGAGCGGCGCGCCACCTATTCTCCCTTCCTGCCCATCTCACCCACGACTGGCAAGGTACTTCAGGTGCCGATGATCGAGCGGCACGCGCAAAAGGGCACCGTGGTCTACATCGATCCCGATACCGGCGAGAAGGTCGAGACTCCAGTCACCGGTGGCGCCGTTAAGTGCCAGTGGAAGGCCGACTGGGCGCTGCGCTGGGTGGCCCTCGGCGTCGACTACGAGATGGCCGGCAAGGACCTGATCGATTCGGTAACGCTGTCCTCCAGCATCTGCCGCGCGCTCGGTGGCACGCCGCCCGAAGGCTTCATCTACGAGCTGTTCCTCGACGAGAACGGCGAGAAGATCTCCAAATCGAAGGGGAACGGCCTCACCATCGAGGAGTGGCTGGCCTACGCCACCCCCGAAAGCCTGTCGCTGTTCATGTTCCAGAAGCCCAAGAGCGCCAAGCGGCTCTACTTCGACGTCATCCCGCGCGCCGTCGACGAGTACCTGCAGCTTCTCGCCGCCTTTCCAGCGCAGGCAACGACGCAGCAACTCGACAATCCGGTTTGGCACATCCACCAGGGCCACCCCCCGGCGATCGAGCTGCCGATCAGCTACGCCTTGCTCTTGAACCTCGCCTCCGCTTCCAACGCGCACAACAAGACGGTGCTGTGGGGCTTCATCCGCCGTCACGTGCCGGGAGCGAGTCCGGAGCGTCTTCCTCTGCTCGACCGCCTTGCCGGCTGCGCCGTGCGCTACTACGAGGACTTCGTCCATCCGACCAAGCGCTTCCGAGCGCCGACCGAGGTCGAGCGCAAGGCGCTCGAGGCACTCTCTGCCGCGCTTGCCGGCGCCGACCCCGCGGCCACGGCGGAAGACCTGCAGAACATCGTCTACGAGACCGGCAAGACCAACGGCTTCGCCAACAACCTGCGCGACTGGTTCCGCGCCATCTACGAGGTGCTGCTCGGCTCTTCCCAAGGACCGCGCTTCGGCTCCTTCATCGCCCTCTACGGCATCGCCGAGACGCGCGCGCTCATTGCCAAGGCACTCAAGGGAGAGCTGATCGCCGCGTGAGCAACTCTACGCCTTCCAGCGCGAGGAGGAGCGGGGGCAAGCCGGGATCGGCCCCTCGAGTCGCCACAACCGTTGGGCGGCCTGCATCATCAGCTGATGGCGCCGCTCGATCGCCGCCTGGTCCCAGGTCCGTTCCTGGCGCAACAGGTCCGTAAGATGGATCGGGTGAGGGCCGTCCGTAAAAAATATCTCCTGTTTCGCTTTGAATTCGGCCTGACGCGCGCTCTGGTTCTGCTGCTCGGTGACGAGCACGAGATTGCCGATGCACTCGGACACCACCTGCCGGTGTGCCCAGTTGGGGAACAGTCGTTGCCACTCGCCGTCCTTGATCCCGCCGCGCGGCAACACGTGCTCGACGGTAAGCCGCTGCGATGCCGGGAGCCTGGCATCGAGCCAATGCTGGTAAGCCGCAAGCGGCCGTCCCGACACGGCGGCGTCGAGCCGAAGCAACACGAGCCGGCAGGTCGGGGGGTCGAGCAGGTGTAGACGCGTCGCCATGCGGCGCAGGATCTGGCGCTGGTCGCCCGGCGCAATAACGAACAGCGTCTTCGGATCGGGCATCTCCGGGCTCGCCAGGATGCGCCTGAGGGCCGGCACAAAATGCCGCTTGCGCGCCGGCCGACCACAACCGAGCGCCATCAGCCCATGCGCGAAGCGGTCGAGTTCTTCCAGGTACTGAGCGAGCCTGGCACTGTCATGCTTGAGGCGGACCAGCCCGAGCATGGCAGCCGGCACCCAGTCGTCATCCCCGTGCTGTTCGAGCCAGGTGAGCGCGGTGAGCTGCTGCTCGATGCTTTCCGCCTTGCCGGCGCCGCGGCGTTTGACGTCGAGATAGGCCTCGGCCATTGGCGCGAACACCTCGGCCGCGAACGCGCGTGGCCCACCGTGCCGGGCGACGGCACGCCTCAGCTCTTGCACGATGCCCTTGGCGCTCCAGCCGTAGATGGCCGCAAGATGCGAGAAGAAGGTCTTGCCCCTCACGCGCGTCGACTCGGCGGCATCGAGGTACTTGTCCATTTCCTCGATCACCTGCTCGAAGCGGCGACGCTGGGCGCCATCGAGCGGACCCAAAATCTCGCCACGGAAGATATCGCCGACGGTCAGCCGCTTGCCCCGGTCGTTGATGGTGAGGAAGATCTGGTAGGCGTAATCGAAGTCGTCCGCGGTGACGACCAGCACGCGGCAGTGGCGTCTAGCAAACGTAGCGAACCTGCTCCTCTCCTCGGCGCTGAACTCCCTTCCCAGCCGCGCGACGAGCTCCCTGCGGATGTCCTCGATGTTGCGGCGAGAGACGTTGCTGGCGTCGGCTGGTGTGGTGTGCCGCTGACGCGCCGCGCCCGGCGCCTGGATGGCCGCCTGGAAGAAGCCACTGTCTCCGTCCTTCAACTGAAGCTGATAGCCGCCGCTGTTTGATGCCGGGCTGGCGATCAGCGCATGGAGTGCGACCCGCTCCTCTGCCGGGGCCAGGTCTCGTAGCACGGCGAACAGAATGGTGAGCGTGGTGAGCCGCTGCTGGCCATCGACCACTTCGACCAGGCGCGGCTGCGTTCGACGCTTGCCATCCTCTCCCTCACCGGTAACGAACAGCATGGTGCCGAGAAAGTAGGGTGTCTTCCTGCCCGTGCGCTCCACATCGTCGAGCGCGGAGGCGATGTCGTCCAAAAGCTGTCCTGCCTCGCTTTTCGTCCACGTCAGATCACGTTGAAACGGCGGGATCGTGAACGCGAAGCGGCCGGAAAGCAGCTCCGCCACGGAGAGGTCTTCTGACGCGAGCCGTCCCTGCATGGGTCTCCCCATCAACCGCGTGCTCGCCGCAGGCTGTGCCCGCAGCCACCATCTCATGCCCACCAGGCTAGAGCGAGATCTCCCAGTCCGACACCAGGATACCGATCAGCTGTTCGGTGCGCTTGAGGATCGTGCTGGACGTCCACTCGGGGTAGTCGCGCGCGGCAAGCTTCGACAGCAGAAAGCTCGTGCGCCTGAGGATCCTGCGCTTGGTCCGATAGTCGCGGTCGCCGGCCTCGAGGTTCTCACGGTGGGTGAGATAGGCGAGGTTGCCGAGCCGGTGCGCATACTCCCTCACCTCGCCCTCGGTCTTGAACAAATGCCGCCAGCCCTCCGCCCTGGCACTAGAGGGCAACACGTGCTCGATGGTGACCGCGCTTCCGTCGACGGGGCCCGGATCGGCGCCGAGATTGCGGCTGATCCGCCTGAGCACCAGCCCGTTGTAGTGCTTGCTGTAGAACGTCCGGCTCCTCAGCCTCTCGAGCATGTCCGCCCGCAGTTGCTGGCTGATCTTGAGCGCCGGCATCTCGTCCACTTGGGCGTGCGTGTCGATCTCGCCAATCAGACGAATGAATAGCTTCTCCTGGTCAGTCGGATCCATTCCCGCCAGCTTGACGACCCAGGCGATCCTGTCGAGCCGGCGGAAGAACAAGGCCGTGTCCCGGTGGGCGGCACCCCTTGCGCTGAGCCAGTGCAGAGCCGGTCGCACCCAGAACTCGCGGTCGAGCCACAGCAGCGTCTGTAGGGAGCGCGACACATCTGCGCGCGCCGGGCAGCCCTTCAGCACACGGCTCCTGATGTCGGCGAGGTGCCGGGCTCTCGGCTCCAGCTCGCGCTTGAGGAACGGCATTCCTGAGCGATTGAGGCCGAAAAGCTGCAACAGGTCCTTCTCGACCGGATGGTTAGGACGGTGGCGGCGTTTCAGCACGCTCACATGGCCGAGCAGCGCGAGCATCTGGTCGGCGCCGACGAGCCTCTGGCAGTCTTCGTAAATTCGACCCGCTTCCTCCTGCTCCTCGCGCGGCATGGCCGCGATGAGGCTGACCTTGGCCCGCTCGCTCGAATGATGTGCGAGCCCGGTCTCCTCCTGAGTGGAAAGGATCTGCCAGGCGTCGTTCTCATCCTCCACCGACTTCACCACCACGAAGCAATGGCTGAGCAGAAACTCGGCGAGTTCGTTTCGCGCTGTCTGTGTGCCCGCATGCTCGGCGAGCATGGCGCGCAGATGGTTGCGGTTCCACAAGATGTAGCGCTCGCTCTCGGCGAGGTCGGCCACTGCATCTTCTGGCTCGATGAGCGCGCCGCCCAGCGCCTGCACGTGACGCCGGAAAAACTCCGCGACGCCCGGCTGCGGCACGATGCGGTAGCACTCGGCACCGTTGACATCCCTCCCGCTGATAAGGCTTTCAAGCGTCACGCGCCCGGCGCCTTCCGGAGCCAGGTCGCGCAGAAGTGCAAACAGGATGGTGAGCGTGATCGCGCGCTGCTGGCCATCGATCAGTGCGGCCGCGGGGCTCCCCTCGCGCTTGGCAATGCACAGATCGCCCAGGAAATAGCGCGGCTTTGGACCGGCCTTGGCCTGCACAATGTCGGCGAGAAGGCGCCCAACGTGCTCCTCCCGCCACGCGTAGGCCCGCTGAAACCAAGGCAGGTGGAAGCTGTAGGCATCGGAGAAGAGCTCCCCCAATGTCAGCACCGCGACCGAGATGTACCGATTCATATTTTCCCCGCTGTTCCCCTGCCCTTCGTCGCAGGGTTCATGAATCCGGCGCCGCGCACCTATGAATCGGGACGGGGTCTGCCGCACGCCCGCCCCACCACGGTGGCCCGCCACGAGACGCGCAGGCGTCGGTATCTCGAACGATCACCAATGGGAAAGTATCGGAAGGAGAGAGTTGAAGACTCCGCCACAAGAGGCTCTAACGCAGCCATTCGACAGATTTCGCTTTAGCGGCCGGGCTGGATGGTCGAGACTTCACGAGCATTACCGATCCACGCTATCACCGGTTGCGGCAATGGAGTAGTGCCTAGCATCAATAGGGCGTCTCAAAGCGTACAGCGTGTGTCCGGAACCCATGACCACTGAGGCGGCGCAAAAATTTTCCGTGCTTGTCTACAAGATCTGCAGCTCTGCCGAGTGGCATGCGGCCGTGCGGCGCGGCTCTTATGTGGGCTCGGCCGACGATCTGCGTGACGGATTCATCCACCTCTCCGCTGCCGACCAGGTCGCCCGTACGGCGGCCAGGCACTTCGCCGGCCGCAGCGACCTTGTGCTGGTGGCGCTGGCGAGCGAGCGCCTGAAGCCCGGCCTGCGCTGGGAGCCCTCCCGCTGCGGCGCGCTGTTTCCCCACCACTATGGATCGATCGACGTCTCCGCCGCCGTGTGGGTTAAACCGATGCCGATGGGCCCTGGTGGCGTGCCTCTACCTCCGGCCGACATCGCACCATGCTGAACGCCGCTGTCGACCTTGTCCGGCCAATGCTGCTCGCGCTGCCGCCTGAGCAGGCACACGAGACGACGCTATGCGCTCTGGAGCGCGGCCTCTATCCGCGCCAGAGCGGGCCGGACGATCCGCGGCTCGCCGTGAGTCTCTGGGGCCTCGAGTTCAAAAACCCCATCGGCGTTGCGGCGGGGTTCGACAAGGACGCACGCGTACCGGGCGCCATCATCGGCATGGGCTGCGGTTTCGCCGAGGTCGGCACGGTAACGCCGCGCCCCCAGGAGGGCAACGCCCGCCCGCGGGTGTTCCGCCTGATCCGCGACCGCGCCATCATCAACCGCTTGGGATTCAACAGTGCCGGGCATGCTGCCGTCCTCGAACGACTCCAGCGGCGGCCGGTGCGCGGAATCGTCGCTATCAACGTCGGCGCCAACAAGGATTCCGCCGATCGCGCCGGCGACTACGTTCTGGGCATCGAGGCGTTCGCATCCCTCGCCAGCTTTTTCACGATCAACATCTCCTCGCCCAACACACCCGGCCTGCGCGACCTGCAGGCCCCGGCCCAACTCGACGCCTTGCTCGAACGCATCACGGCGGCGCGGCAGCGACTTGCCGAACCCCATCGCCGCCCCATCGTTGTAAAGCTCTCGCCTGACATCGCCGAGGCTGACCTCGAAGCTGTCGTTGCATGCCTGCTGGCCCATCGGATCGATGGCATCGCCGTGTCCAATACCACGTTGGCGCGACCTGGCTTGATCGACGCCGTCGCGGCGAGGGAAACCGGCGGTCTTTCGGGCCGGCCGTTGTTCCATCGTGCCACCGTCATGCTCGCCCGCGTCCATCGCTTGACCGGCGGGCGCGTGCCGCTGATCGGCATCGGCGGAATCGATTCCGGCCAAGCCGCTCTCGCCAAGATCGAGGCCGGCGCCAGTCTGCTCCAGCTCTACACCGGGCTGGTATACGAAGGCCCGGGCCTCATTTCGCGCATCAAACGGCATTTGGCGAATGCGGCCCGAGAGGCCGGTGCGGCGTCGATCAACGCCTTGGCAGGCTCCAAGGCGGCCGAGTGGGCTGCAAAACCACTCGATGGCTGATCGGCGCAACCGCCCTCAGCGATCCCCAGCGCGCGTACCAATGACGCCGATGAGCCGCGCCACGATCCAGATCGGAAACACCACAATCGCGCCGAGCAGGAAGTAGCCTAACAGCCACTCGATCCAGGCGAAGCCGAGGTCGTATAAGCGGCGGACCAGCAGGTCGAGGTGGTAGAAGAGGTTGGCCGGAGTGATGCCGAGCGCCGACATGACGATGCCGACCACGATCGACAGCAGCACGAGCCGGATCGCAACCCCCAGAGGGCTGCCGCCGAGAACGCGCTCGCGATCCATCGTCTCCCTCCGCAGACTGCGATTCTGTTGCCGGGATCGCCGGCGACGATGCCCTTAGCACAGTTCATGGAGCTGGCGAACCCGCTTGCCATGACCTTCGCCTCGCGCACCAGAGCCCTTGGCCCCGCTCCGCCGCCGGCAGCACCGGTCGAGCTGCTGCCGCAGCGGTTCCGGAGCTGGTTCGCCGCGCGCGGTTGGCAGCCGCGACAGCATCAGCTTGACCTCCTGCGCAACGCGGAAGCGCGCCGCTCCACCCTGCTCATCGCTCCGACCGGCGCCGGCAAGACTCTCGCCGGCTTCCTGCCGAGTCTGGTCGCGCTCTCCTCCGGCGGCCGCCGTCGCGCCGGTTCCGGTCTCCACACGCTCTACATCTCGCCGCTCAAAGCGCTCGCCGCGGACGTCGCCCGCAACCTTGAGACGCCCATCGCCGAGATGGACCTCAAAATCCAGATCGAGACCCGCAGCGGCGACACCTCAACCGCCAAGCGCCGGCGCCAGCGCACCCGACCTCCACAGATTCTGCTCACCACGCCCGAGCAGCTTGCGCTGCTCTTGAGCTACGAGGAGGCGCCTTACCTGTTCGCCGACCTCGACACCGTTATCCTCGACGAACTTCACTCGCTCGCCGCCTCCAAACGCGGCGACCTGCTCGCCCTCGGCCTAGCCCGTCTCGCCACGCTCGCTCCGAGCAGGATCGCGATCGGACTTTCGGCCACCGTCGCCCGACCCTCGGAGCTCCGCGCGTTTCTCCTGCCCCAGCGCGAGCCCGACCGCGCCGTGCATCTTGCGGATCTCTTGCTGGCCGGCGGCGGCGCGCAACCCGACATCCGAATCCTCGAAACCGAGGACGAAATTCCTTGGTCCGGCCACACCACCCGCTATTCGGTCCGCGAGATCTATGCCGCCATCCTGGCTCACCGGCTGGCCCTCGTTTTCGTGAACACCCGCATGCAGGCCGAGCTGATGTTTCAGGAGCTGTGGAAGGCCAACGAGTGCAATCTGCCGATCGCACTCCACCACGGCTCGCTTGACGCCACGCGGCGCCGCAAGGTGGAGGCGGCAATGGCCGCCGGCAAGCTTCGCGCCGTGGTCTGCACCTCGACCCTCGACCTCGGCATCGATTGGGGCGACGTCGACCTCGTCATCAACGTGGGAGCGCCCAAGGGCGCAAGCCGCCTGATCCAGCGCATCGGCCGCGCCAACCATCGCCTGGACGAGCCCTCCCGCGCTCTGCTTGTTCCCTCCAACCGGTTCGAGGTGCTGGAATGTCGCGCCGCACTCGATGCCGCCCGCGCGGGCGCCCAGGACGCCGTCCTAACCCGGACCGGCGGTCTCGACGTGCTTGCTCAGCACATCCTTGGCGTTGCGGTCAGCGCACCGTTCGCGCCCAACGCCCTCTATGCCGAGGTGCGCACCGCAGCCCCCTACAGCGCATTGCCGAGAACGACTTTCGATCGCGTTGTCGACTTTGTGGCGACTGGCGGCTACGCGCTGCGCTCGTATGAACGGTTTTCGCGGTTGAAGCCCACACCGGATGGACGGCTGCGCCTTGCCCATTCGCGTACCGCTCAACAGTATCGGCTTAACATCGGCACCATCGTGGAGAGCCCGCTGCTCACCGTGCGGCTCGTCGGGCGCAGCCGTGCTAGGCGAAATGCGCACGCGCCCATTTTCGGCGGGCGCGTGCTGGGCGAGATCGACGAGGACTTCATCGCCGCGTTGTCACCTGGTGACACCTTCGTGTTCGCCGGCGAAATCGTCCGCTTCGAGGGCCAGCGCGACACCGATGCCCTGGTCTCTCCGACCATCTCGGAGGATCCCAAAATGCCGAGCTATCCCGGCGGCAAGTTTCCGCTATCCACGCACCTTGCCGCGCGCGTGCGCACAATGCTGGCCGATCCTGCGAGCTGGCACCTGCTTCCGATGCCCGTTGCCCGCTGGCTCGAGCTGCAGCAGGCGCACTCCATCATTCCGGCGGCCGGCGAGGTGCTGATCGAAACCTTCCCGCGCAGGCGCAAGAGCTATCTCCTTGCCTACCCGTTCGAAGGACGCCTCGCCCACCAATCGCTCGGCATGCTGCTCACCCGCCGCCTGGAGCGCGCCGGGGCCCGACCCGTGGGATTCGTCGCCAACGACTATGCGCTGGCCATCTGGTGCCTCGCCGATCTCTCTGAGCTGATAAACGCAAACGCCATCGACCTCGGCCGCCTGTTTGCCCAGGACATGCTGGGCGACGATCTCGAGGCATGGCTTGCCGAAACGAGCCTCATGAAACGCACGTTCCGAGCCTGCGCGATCATTGCCGGACTGATCGAGCGACGCCATCCGCGCCACCGCAAGACCGGGCGGCAGCTCGCCGTCTCCTCCGATCTCCTTTACGACGTGCTCCGCCGTCACGACCCCGGCCACGTTCTGCTCGAGGCGGCGTGGGCCGATGCCTCCTGCGGATTGTTGGACATTGCCAGGCTCGGCGACTTCCTGCGTCGAATCGAGGGTAGGATCCGCTATGCTGCGCTCGATCGTGTCTCGCCGCTCGCGGTGCCGGTATTACTCGAGATCGGCAAGGAGCCGGTACCCGGCGCCGGGCGCGAGAGCCTGTTGAGGGAAGCCGCCGAGGAGCTCATTGCCGAGGCGCTTGCAGGGGTGAAGTGATGCTGGGGCTCAAACCGGAACGTTTCGGCCTGCGTGATTTCGACAGCCAGCCTATTTCCGTGTGCGGCAAGACCTTCATCGCCGACCAGTCGGGCGCCCTCTACTGGCCGAGCGAGCGGGCGCTGATCGTGGCCGACTTGCACCTGGAGAAGGCCTCCTCTTTCGCAGCCCGAGGCCGCATGCTGCCCCCTTACGACACGCGCGAGACGCTGCTCGATCTCGCCAAAGCCATCGACCGCTACGACGCCGACGCTGTCATCGCCCTCGGCGACAATCTGCACGACGCCGGCGCGGCCGAGCGGATTTCCGGAGAGGACCTCGATCTCCTCCGCCTTATGCAGGCGGACCGCCAGTGGATTTGGATCAACGGCAACCACGATCCCGAGGTCGCGCCACTGTTCGGCGGGC
>DATLZB010000219.1:0-15826 GCA_035574175.1 Hyphomicrobiaceae bacterium | reverse complement strand
GGGTCCGAGTCGGATGCCGCCGCCCGCTGCACCAGATCGAGAGCAACACACCGGAGGCAAGAAAGGGTCGGGTCGTGACCTTGAGCTCGCCAACCCGCGGCGTCGGCCGCGTAGCGTTGCTTGTTGTCCTGGCGATGGCTTTTGCCATCCCGGGCAAGACCACGGTACACGCCGATGGTCCGTTCTCGATGCTGGCGGGCACTTGGTTCGGCGGCGGCCAAATCAACCTGAAGGGCGGCAACACGGAGCGGCTGCGCTGCCGCGCCTACTACAACCTGAAGGACGGCGGATCGAGTCTGGGTCTTGCCATCCTTTGCGCTTCGACCAGTTACAAGATCGAGCTGCGCTCCCTCCTCCATGTCGACTCCGGCCGCATCACCGGCTCCTGGGAGGAGAGGTCCTTCAATGCCGCGGGCACCGTGACCGGCCGGGCGAGCAGCGGCAACATCAACCTGTCGATCACGGGCGGCGTTTCGGGCTCGATGTCGGTGGCCTACGGCGCCAGCCAGCAAAAGGTGTCGATCACCACCGAAGGCGCCGGCTTCGAGGGAGTATCGATTTCTCTTTCGCGCAGCTAAGCCTGATTGCAAAGGGTCAGCGGCATCGCATCAGCCTCGTCAGCCTCGGCCGAGGTACGGCATTTTCGTTGCCATGATCGTCATGAACTGCACGTTGGCCTCAAGCGGCAGGCTCGCCATGTAGACGATGGCGCTCGCCACGTGGGCGACGTCCATGACCGGCTCTGGACGCATCTCGCCGTCCGCCTGCAGCGTGCCGTGTTTCACGCGCCCCCCCATCGGAGTGTCGGCGTTGCCGATATCGATCTGGCAGCAGGCGATGTCGTGTTTGCGCCCTTCGAGCGACAGCGCCTTCGTCAGGCCGTAGACCGCGTGCTTGGTGGCCGTGTAGGGCACCGAGTAGAGACGCGGCGCATGCGCCGAGATGGAACCGTTGTTGATGATCCGCCCGCCCTTCGGCGTCTGCGTCTTCATAATCCGCACCGCCTCTTGCGCGCACAGGAAAGAGCCGGTCAGGTTGATATCGACCACCCGTTGCCACTCATCATAGCTCAGGTCCTCCATCGGGATCTGCGGCGCGCCGGTACCTGCATTGTTGAACAGCAAATCGAGGCGACCGAACTCCCGCTTGGTCGCGGCAAAGAGGCTCGCCACCTGTGTCCGATCGGCCACGTCGGTCGGCACGACCAGCATGCGCCCGGTTCCCGCCCCAGCCATGGCCGCCGTCTTCTCAAGCTCTTCCTTGCGCCGTCCTGCCAGCACCACGTTGTAGCCGGCGGCGTGGAGCGCCAGCGCACTGGCGCGGCCGATACCGCTGCCGGCGCCGGTTACGAGCGCGGTCTTTGCTGGTGTCATGCCCTGCTCCTTGAAGAGTAAAGGTACTGTGACTTGGGCAACCTAGGCTGCGCCAAATGCTCAGCCCGGCGGCTGCGCACCCGATTTGTCCGATTGCCGCCGCTCGCAGGGCATCATACTTTCGCTGCCGATCCCTGTGAACCTGACGGCAGGACCCGACATGATCCGAAGCTTGCTCGCCGTCTGCGCGGCCCTCGCGCTCTCGATGTCGATGGCGCTTGTCGCAGAGGCCACCGACCGCCGCCGCCATGCCGGTCCCGCGCCGGCCCATGTCGTTGCCAAGAGCGCCTACGGCAACAGGACCGTCACCGGCGCCGTGCGCCCGACGCCCCTGGGCTATCAGGTGCAGCTGCCGGGCGGCACTTGGGTCTACTGCCGGATGAGCTGCACGGAGACGCTCCGCGTGGAGACGGTCGACTTCTGGGAGGCCAAGAAGCAAGACACGCCGGAGCGCACTTTCGGCTTGCTCGACTACCTTTTCGGCTACCCATTCTAGCGAGTGCAGCCCACGGCGGGCCACCGCCGGCGCCGCGGTCGGCGGCGGGGCGGCCTGAATTTGAGGACGCTCGATGAGCGAGGTCGAAACCCTTCATGCGCACGTATACTTCGATGCTTCAACCATCGATCAGGCGCGCCGGCTGTGTACCGAGTGCCGCGACCGCTTCGGCGTTTTCATGGGCCGCGTTCATGAGCGCCCTGTCGGCCCGCATCCCGATTGGAGCTGCCAGCTCACGATCAGGCGCGAGCAGTTCGGCGACGTGCTCCTTTGGCTCGCGCTCAATCGCAATGGGCTCACGATCCTGTGCCATCCGAGCACTGGCGATGGCCTGAAAGACCACACCGAGCACGCGATTTGGCTCGGGCAGCCGCGCCCGCTCAATCTGGAGCAGTACCGCAATCCGGACCAGCGCCGGCCGTCCTGAAGCTTGCGCCTTCAAGCGGAATGCACGGGCGGGCCTCTCTCGCCGGGGACTCCGGCATGGGCATTGGCGACGGTCCAGAACGGTTCCAGAAAAAAGCCCCTTCTCCCGGATCGGGAGAAGGGGTTCAGCTTGGGAGCAGCGTTAAGTCAGACGCAAACCAACCGATGGGACCCTCAATGATCGGGAGAGGCGAGCGTCTCCGAGGGCGCCCACTTGAGCGGGTGGTTGGAAAGGGCGTCCCTTGCCTGGCCCGCCGGCATCAGCAGCGAGCCGATGAGAAAGGCGCAGGCGAGGGCGAAACAAGCCGCCGCCGCGAGCTTGGTCGGCGACCAGCGCCGCCCGCTCGACAATTCCGCAGCCTGCAGGTCCATTGGTCAAACACCCACCTAGACCACTCCGCTCAGTTGAGACATTTCTAATCGATAATATCGCGTTAGTCTATTCCTTGGTGGAAACACGTTTAACCTGAGAAATCCAAAAGTAATACTTCTTTAATATTTCACGGCGGGATGATCCGCGGCCGGGCCCCCCATCCGCGGCCTGCTGACATAATTCAACCACCTCCGTCGGCAACCTCGCCTTTGCGGGACGCAAGCCTGAGGGGAGGCAATCAATGGTCTTCAAGCGTACTGCCGACGTGAGGCCCACCAGCACGGAGCCGCCGTTTCCCATGCAATCCGTCCGCACCGATGGGAGCCATTGGAACTCGGGTCAGGCCTCGGCCGCGCCTGCTGCGTCGCACAGCCGCTCGCGCACCCACACCGACGACGAGGAGGTGTCGGTGATCGGCAACGACCTGTCGATCGAGGGCCAGTCCATCACCATTCGCTGCCGCGGCTCGCTCAGGGTCAACGGCAACATCCAGGCCGACTTGCACAGCATGCAGCTTGAGGTCGGCGCGGACGGGTCGATCAACGGTTCGATCACGGCGGAGACAGTCGATGTACACGGCAAGGTCAACGGCGCCATCCGGGGGGTGAACGTGCACTTGAGATCCACCTCGCAGGTCGACGGCGAGGTCTGGAGTCAGACCCTCTCCATCGAGCAGGGGGCGAGCTTCGAGGGCCGTTCGCGCAAGGTCACCGATCCCGCCGAGATCGCACCCCAGCTGACGCCCAACGGGCGCGCCGGACCGCCGCCGCTCCGATAAGTCAGATATCCAAATCCTTGGCAAAGGCGGCGCGCTCCTGGATGAAGCGGAAGCGCGCCTCCGGCTTGGAGCCCATCAGTGCATTTACCGCTTCGGCGATGGCGCTGTTGTCGCCATCGCCGATCTCGACGCGCAAGAGCGTGCGCCGCTTGGGGTCCATGGTCGTCTCTTTGAGGTGTGCGGCGTTCATCTCGCCGAGGCCCTTGAAGCGCGTGACCTCGACCTTCTGGCCGCCCTTGAACTCGGTCGCCATCAGCTGCTCGCGATGCTTCTCATCGCGCGCGTAGAGCGACTTGCCACCCTGGGTCAGCCTATAGAGCGGCGGCACCGCCAGGTAGAGGTGGCCATTGGCGATCAGTTCGGGCATTTCCTGGTAGAAGAACGTGATCAGCAGCGAGGCGATGTGAGCGCCGTCCACGTCGGCGTCGGTCATGACGATCACGCGCTCATAGCGCAGGTCTTCCTCGCGATAGCGCGTACCGGTGCCGACCCCGAGCGACTGAATGAGGTCGGAAAGCATCTGGTTCTGCGACAGCTTTTGTGAGGAGGCGTTGGCCACGTTCAGGATCTTGCCGCGCAGCGGCAGGACGGCCTGGGTCCTGGGGTCGCGTGCCTGCTTGGCGGAGCCGCCGGCCGAATCACCTTCGACGATGAAGATCTCGGTGCCCTGTGCGGACTGGATGGAGCAGTCGACCAGCTTGCCGGGGAGCCGCAGTTTGCGGGTGGCGTTCTGGCGGCCGATCTCCTTTTCGCGCCGGCGCTTTAGGCGCTCCTCGGCCTGCTCGATGGTCCATTCGAGTAATCGCGTTGCCTGCTGGGGGGAGTCGGCAAGCCAGTGGTCGAAGGCGTCGCGGGCGGCGTTCTCGACAATGCGGGTCGCCTCCTGGGTGGCGAGCTTGTCCTTGGTCTGGCCCTGGAACTCTGGCTCGCGGATGAACACCGACAGCATGGCGGCGGCCGTACCGAACACGTCGTCGGCGGTGAGCTGGGCGGCGCGGCGGTTGCCGATGCGCTCGCCGAAGTCGCGCAAGGCACGGGTGAGGGCAGAACGAAAGCCGTTCTCGTGGGTGCCGCCCTCGGGGGTCGGGATGGTGTTGCAATAGGAGTTGAGGAAGCCGTCCTCGTCGGCGATCCAGCATACGGCCCACTCCACCGAGCCGTGGCCGCCCGGCCTGTCGACGCGACCGGAGAACAGGTCCTTGGTGACGCGCGTGCGGCCGTTGATGGTGTGGGTGAGGAAGTCGCTCAAGCCGCCGGGAAAGTGGAACGCGGCTTCGGCCGGCGTGTCGTCCTTGATGAGCGAGGGATCACAACGCCAGCGGATCTCGACGCCGCCGAACAGGTAGGCCTTGGAGCGGGCCATGCGGAACACGCGCGCCGGCTTGAAGGTCGCGCCCGCCCCGAAGATCCTCTCATCCGGCTTGAAGCGCACCTTGGTACCGCGCCGGTTCATGACGGAGCCCAGTTTCTCGAGCCGAGTTTTGGGCTCGCCGCGAGCGAACACCATGCGGTAGAGCTGCTGGCCGCGCGCCACTTCGACTTCGAGCCGCTCCGAGAGCGCGTTGACGACGGAGACGCCGACACCGTGCAGCCCGCCCGAGGTGCTGTAGACCTTGGAGTCGAACTTGCCGCCCGAGTGCAGCGTGGTCATGATGACCTCGAGCGCCGACTTCGACTTGAACTTGGGGTGCGGATCGACGGGGATGCCGCGGCCGTTGTCGATCACCGTGCAGTAGCCCTCGGCATCGAGGGCAACCTCGATCCAGGTGGCGTGGCCAGCGACCGCCTCGTCCATGGCGTTGTCGATGACCTCGGCGAAGAGATGGTGCAACGCCTTTTCGTCGGTGCCGCCCACGTACATGCCCGGCCGCCGGCGGACCGGCTCGAGGCCTTCCAAAACCTCGATGTCGGCCGCAGTGTAGCTGTCGGCGGCGTCCGTAGGCTTGCGGGTCCGGCCCATGCGGTCGGTCATTGCCCTCTCTAGTCTGGCGAACAGGTCGCGTTGGGCCATGCGCGCTCCCAACCCTTGTCGTGACTGGATGTTCCCCGCCCGGCTCGGAACGTTCGGGACTTATCGCGCGCCGGCGAATCTCAGTGGTTTCGGACGCTCTCGTCGCACGGGGAGTGTGGCTTGGCAAGCGCGCCATCGGCTCCATCGATGGCGCCGCGGGCACAGCTTGGCAACTTGGCGCCGGCCGCCGGCCCCAGCCGCAACTCCGCCTGTCAGCCTACCGCCACGTTGTCGATGAGTCGCGTCTTGCCAAGCCAGGCGGCGGCAAGGATGCGGAGGGGGCCTGTGGAGTCGGGTGCGGGCTCGCGCAAGGTCGCGGCATCGCGCACGGCGATGTAATCGATCTTGGCAAAACCGGCGCCGAGAACCTCTCGCTTGGCGGTGTCGCACAGGTCCGTGAGCTTGCGTGAGGTCAGTGGGCCGGTTCGGCGCGCGTCAGCCACGCGTTCGGCAAGCTTCGAAATCGCACGGTTGAGCGCCGGGGCTATCGAGCGTTCCGTCGGCGAGAGGTAGCGGTTGCGGCTCGACAGGGCGAGGCCGTCGCCCTCGCGTACGGTCGGGCCGGCGACGATCTCGAGCGGCAGGTTGAGGTCACGCACCATTTGGCGGATCACGCAGAGCTGCTGGTAGTCCTTCTCGCCGAACACGGCCAGATCCGGCTGTACCTGCGAGAAGAGCTTGCAGCACACCGTGGCCACGCCGCCGAAGAAGTGCGGGCGGAAGTCGCTCTCGAGGCCCTCGGCGGCGCCCGCGGGCAGGACGCGTGTGGCGAACCCCTCCGGGTACATCTCCGCCACGTCCGGCGCCCATACCACGTCACAGCCGACTTTGGAGAGCTTCTCGATATCGGCTTCGATCGTGCGTGGGTAGCGATCGAAGTCCTCGTGCGGGGCGAACTGGGCGGGGTTGACGAAGATCGACGTCACCAGCCGGTGCGCGCGCGACTTGCCGAGGCGCGCCAGCGCCAGGTGGCCCTCGTGGAGGGCACCCATGGTGGGCAGCAGCGCAACCGTCTCCCTGGCGCTGCGCCAGCCGCGCACGATCTGGCGCAGTTCGACCAGAGTACCGAGCACCGGGATGCTGCCGTTCTCCACGCTGCCTGCTCCGCCCTTCCGTTCTTCCTTCGCCATTTTATCCGCAATCTGGCCGTTCGCAGCCAGCCCCACCATGTCTTGCCTGTGCGCCGGTGTTAGTATCGGCGCGAATCTCGGGGAGCGTCAGGATCCGCCATGGCAAAAGCGAGTGAGGCGATGGCCAAGGAGCCGGCCGGCCGACCGCCGGAACTGCCCCCCCGCGATGAGATCGCCGCCTATTATCTCTACGACGAGACGCGCCTGGTCGGCGGGCTCATCGAGCGGGCCGTCTACACCGAGCACGAGCGACGGCGCATCGCTGACATCGCCCGCCGCCTGGTGGAGGCGGTGCGGGCTGGCCGGCAGCACGACTCCGGCATCGACGCCTTCATGCACGAATACGGGCTCACCAGCGAGGAAGGCGTCATCCTCATGTGTCTGGCGGAGGCGCTGCTGCGCATTCCCGACAGCGACACCGCCGATCAGCTGATCGCGGAAAAGATCGGCAGCGGCAAATGGGAGCAGCACCTCGGCCATTCCGACTCCTTGTTCGTCAATGCCTCGACTTGGGGCCTCATGCTCACCGGCCGCATCGTCAAACTCGGCACTGCGCGCGGTGCGAGCCCGGCGAGTCTGCTCAAACGCCTCGTGGTGCGCTCGGGCGAGCCGGTGATCCGCCAGGCTCTGCGCCAGGCGATGCGGGTGATGGGCAACCAGTTTATTCTCGGGCGCACGATCCAGGAAGCGCTCACCCGCGCCCAGCCGCTCGAGGCCAAAGGTTACCGCTTCTCCTACGACATGCTTGGGGAGGCGGCGCGCACCGATCGCGATGCGGAGCGCTACTTCCAGCGCTACATGCACGCGTTGGCGGCGGTCGGCCGCGTCGCCGGTCCGTTGTTCTCAAAGCATCCCGATGCGCTGATGGAGCGCCCCGGCATCTCGGTGAAGCTGTCGGCCATCCATCCGCGCTTCGAGCCGGGTCGGGAGGCGCGGCTGTCGCGAGAACTCAAGCCGCGGCTCGTCGAGCTTGCCGTCTCGGCCATGCAGAACGGGCTCTGCCTTACCATCGATGCCGAGGAGCAGGATCGGCTCGACATCACCCTCGGACTGTTTGGCGAGGTGCTCGCCCATCCCGTCCTCTCGGGATGGTCGGGGCTCGGCATCGCGGTGCAGGCCTATGGCAAGCGCGCCATCCCCGTGCTGCGCTGGCTGCGCCGCCTGTCGGAGGTCACGGGCAAGCGAATCCCGGTGCGGCTCGTCAAGGGCGCTTACTGGGACAGCGAGATCAAATGGGCACAGGAACGCGGTCTTGCGGACTACCCGGTGTTCACGCGCAAGGCGAACACCGACGTGTCCTACCTTGCCGCCATGCGGTTGCTGCTCTCCGATCCCAAGGCATTCTATCCGCAGATCGCTACCCACAACGCCCATACGGTGGCCGCCGCCCACGTTGCCGGCAGCAGCATCCCCTTCGAATACCAGCGGCTGCACGGCATGGGGGAGGCGCTCTATGAGGACGTGATCGGCGCAGACAAGCTCGGCCGGCCGTGCCGGATCTACGCTCCGGTCGGCGGGCACGAAGACCTGCTTGCGTACCTCGTCCGCCGTCTGCTCGAGAACGGCGCCAACACTTCGTTCGTCAACCGCATCGCCGACCGCGAGGCCGACATAGCCGACATCATCCGCGATCCGGTGGGAGCGGCCGAGGCGGAGCGGGAGCGCGGCGGAACATTCCGCAATGCGGCGATCCCACTGCCGGGCGACATGTTCAAGGACCGCCGCAACAGCCTTGGGCTTGCTCTGTGGGAGCCATCCGTGCGCGCGCCGCTTATGACGCAGATGGCGCAGGCGTTGGCCCGGCCGTTCGCAGTTGCGCCAATCGTCAACGGCGAGGTGCTCGCGCGCAGCGGGCGGACGAGCGCGGTCATCTGCCCGCACGACCGTCGCGAAGAGGTCGGCAGCGTGCGCGAGGCAGATGCGGCGGCGATCGACAAGGCGATCGCGAGCGCGGCCGCCGCCGCCCACGATTGGGACCGCATGGGCGGCGCGCGGCGGGCGGCGATCCTGGAGCGGGCCTCCGATCTGTTCGAGCGCGACCGTGCGCGGCTGATGGCGGTGATGGTGCGGGAAGCCGGCAAAACGCTCGAGAACGCGCAAGGGGACGTGCGGGAAGCCGTCGACTATCTGCGCTACTATGCTGGCGAGGCCCGGCGGCTGTTTAAGGGACCGGTGGTGCTGCCCGGTCCGACGGGGGAGCGCAACACGCTCACGCTGCGAGGGCGCGGTCCCTTCGCCTGCATATCCCCGTGGAACTTCCCGCTCGCCATCTTCACTGGCCAAGTCGCCGCGGCGCTCGCGGCTGGCAACACGGTGCTGGCCAAGCCGGCCGAGCAGACGCCGATTACGGCCTTCCTCGCCACGCGGCTGCTGCACGAGGCCGGCGTGCCGGACAGCGTGCTGCACCTGTTGACCGGCGGCGGGGAGGTCGGCGCGGCGCTGGTCAAGGACCGCCGCATCAAGGGAGTGGCCTTCACCGGCTCCAATGATACCGGCTGGGCGATCCAGAAGGCGCTCGCCGAACGGCGCGCCGAGATCGTGCCGTTCATCGCCGAGACGGGCGGCATCAACGCCATGATCGCGGATAGCAGCGCGCTGCCTGAACAGGTGGTACGCGACTGCGTGCGTTCGGCCTTCGACAGCGCCGGTCAGCGCTGCTCCGCGGCCCGCGTGCTGTTCCTGCAGGAGGATGTCGCCGAGCGCACCATCGAGATGCTGGTCGGGGCGGTGGAGGCGCTCGCAGTCGGCGATCCCATGGACTATGCGACCGACGTCGGACCGGTGATCGACGAGGCGGCGCAGGAGGCGCTCGAAGCCCACAAGGCACGCATGAATCGCGAGGCTCGGCGGCTCATCGACGCCGCACTGCCGTTCGATTGCCGGGCAGGCACCTACGTGACGCCGGCGGTGTACGAGATCGACCGCATCGGCGTGCTGGAGCGCGAGGTGTTCGGGCCGATCCTGCACGTGGTTCGCTATCGCCAAGGCCACCTCGACAAGGTGGTGGCTGCGATCAATGCTACGGGCTACGGGCTTACGCTCGCGCTGCACAGCCGCATCGACGCCGTTGCCGATTTCGTCGCCGAGCACGCGCGCGTCGGCAATCTTTACGTCAACCGTAACCAGATCGGGGCGGTGGTCGGCGTGCAGCCGTTTGGCGGCGAGGGGCTTTCCGGCACCGGACCCAAGGCGGGCGGGCCCAACTATCTGACGCGCTTTGCCACCGAACGGGTGCGGGCGACCGACATCACGGCGACGGGCGGCAACGTGCAGCTTCTGGGCCAGGGAGCGAGGGACGAAGCATAACCGGTGGGCCTTGGTAGGTGTGAACCTGCTTGGCGCCTCGCCGTTACAGCGATCCGGGTCAAACGCCTGCGCCCAAGCTGATCGCTCTGTCTCGTCTCGGCTTGGCCTGCGAACCATGCGCACGTTCTTGACTTTGGCTAGAAAACTTTTCTCGGTTGGAGAGCAATGTTGGGTCAGACGCCGTGGCTCCGGTGATACGCTGAAGGGCCCGCAGTAGCCGTTCCGGCCGCATCGATCGCGACATCCTTCTCAATCTCCCTATTATCCGCCCCAAACGGTGATGCGTGGGAGGGACGGCCATGGCCGAGGCGCGCAGGGGGGTACTGACGAGCTGGGGGCGAGCCGCCGATTACCTGTTTGGGCGCAACGCGCTGATCGGCGTCGCCGTGTTCATGCTGCTTGCCATCTCCGGTTATGCCACCTGGCACGGCATGCGCGACTTCATCATCGGCGTCTCCGCCCCACCCTCGGTGCCATCTGGACCCGGTGGGCTTTCGGTGTCGACCGACCTGCTCGTTATCGTGGTGGTGGTGGCGCTCACCTTCCTGATGTGGCTCGCGCTGCGCGAGACGTTCGGCGTGCGCCAGCCACTTCGAGCCAGGCTCGTCATGTTCCCGCTCTATCTTTTCCTGGCGCTTTGGTCGATCGGCTTCGGCTACGGCTTCTGGTGGAGCCTGATCGCCGGCGAGGAGGCGACCCGCACCAGCCTGTCGAGCCTGCAGGAGGATGCGCGCGATGCGGCCGCCGCAGTCGCTGCGCGGCTCGATGCGGTGCGCTCGCAGCTCGATGCGGTGGTGACGTGGTCGGAAAGCCAGATGTCGCGCGAGGAGACGAGCGGAGGGAGTTGTGGGCCGCCGTCGGGGGCCGGGCGGGGGCCGCTCTACAACGCGCGCCGCAGCGTGCGCGACGCGGTGGCCAGCCTGCGGGACAACATTTCGCGGTCGTGGGTGGCGCCGGTGCAAGCCGATCTCGAGCTGCTACAGAAGAGCGCGGCGGCGATCGAGGGCGAGACGACGCAGGAGCGCCAACGCCTCTTCGAGGCGCGCGCCTCCGAGATCCGCGGGCGGGCGCGCAGCATCGCCGCACGCAGCAACGAGCTCGGCCGCTCGACTGCCGCCGAGATGCGGGCTCTCGCGGCGGCTGTCTCCATCGCGCCGGGTCAGCAGGGCTTTTCCTGCTACGACCCGACGCTTGCCTCGCGGCTGCGCCAGGCGGCCGATCAGGCGGCGCAGCCCGCGGAGCTCAGGCTGCGCCAGGCGGTGTTCACGGAAGGGCCGGCGGGCGTCGCCAACGCGGTCAAGAACCTGTGGACCAACGTCGGCGCTTACCTGTCGAGTCTTGCGACCTACATCGCGACGGGAGGTGCTGAGACGGGCGACGTGACGGCCGAGGGCGAGCCGATCACGGGCAGGGACATGATCGCGCTGCTCGCCACCATCGGCATCGACCTCGGGCTGCTCGCCCTGGCTCTCATCAATCCGCCCTCGACGGTGCATTGGGATGCGCTCTCGCAGTCCCAGGCACGGCTTCATTTGCCGACGGCCTCCGTCGTGCGGCACCTCACCAGCGCGTTCCAGACCGCCATCGCGCGGGCGCCGGGTGCCGACCTGGAGTGGGTGCGCCGGCACTTCATCCATCACGACGGCCACTCCTACTTCGTGATTCCGAACCTGTGGAATGCGGGACGCGAAGATGGCGAGCCCAAGGAGGAGGTGAAGAAGGCCAACGAGCGGGAGGAGCTGCGCGCGCTCGCCATGAACCAACTCGCCGGCGTGTTCTCGGACCTCAAGCTGGTGCGGCCAGTGCCGTCATCCGAACTCAAGCGTCTCGCCAAAGAAGAAGGGCGGCACAGCCTGACCGATCTCACCCCCTACCGTCACGCGCCGGAAGGGGAGGCAGGCAAGGAGCGGCCGGGGCCGGGCCGGAGGGGCCAGCGCATCCGCAATCATGGGCTGCTCTCCAAGGCGCAGCGCGCGCTCGACATCGCCGGCTGGAGCGAGCGTGCCCAGCGCGACACCGAGATCTTCCAGCTCGTCGACGTCGAAGGGCTCACACCGCTGCTCGCCGTGCTCAACGACGGGGCGCAGCCGGCGCGTGGGGAGGAAGGACATAGCGATGGCAGCGCCGCACCGGTTGGCGAGCGCCCAGCATGAGACCTTTAGCCTCCGCCACCGATTCGCAGACGGTTGACCGCATCGCGGCGTGTGATGCTAACTGACTGGCAGGCTTCGCCAGGCGGAGGGTTGAGCGCTTGCGGGACGCCTGAACGGTTCGCCGCGGTGCCTTGGAGAAGGACGTGATGTCCGAAACGCAATCAGCAGCAGCGCAGTTGAGGCCGATGAGCGCCGGGAGGAAGTCGGCCATCGTCGGCATCTGGATCTTTCCCTATCTGCTGGCCGGGCTGGCCTACGGGCTCGCCGTGTTCTTCGAGCCTGCCGCAGCGTTGCGGGCGCCGGTGCTGGTGTGGCCGGTGCCCGAGGCGGTCTACGGTTGGCTGCTTTTGCTCGTGCTGTTGGCAGGGGGCTGGCTGTTTGCCGAGTTGATCTCGGTCACGAACCGGGAAACCGTGGTGCTGGCGCTGCAACTCGATGCGGTGCTGAGCACAACTACCGCGGTCCTGTTCACCGGCCTCGCCGGCTGGTTCCTCGGCAAAGGCACGCTCGAATGGTGGTTCGTGGTGCCCTGGGGGGCGACCATCTTCGACGCACTCGCGGCTGGTTGGCTCGCCATCAACAACGCTGCACAAAAGCCGTTCCTCAGCCAGCGCGGGACGATCTAGCCGGCTCGCCCGCGCCGCGTCGAGGCCCACCTGTTGCTTCGCAGCCTGCCAATGGCCAAGTATTAGCCGACGCGAGGTTCCCGGGCCCAGCAGGACGGACACTCTTCATGGCGGAAGAGCGCAAATCACCGACGCGGTCGCGCGGCGAAACTCCGGTGCCGGCTGAAGCCGCGCACGAGCGGTCGGACGCAGGCAAAGAGCGTGCCCCGGCCGCCGGGGCCGGCGATCAGGACGTTGCCGCTTTCCTAGCCAAGGTAAAGGCGCTTGCGCCCGCCGCTGGCGTGGCGAGGGGCCGTCTCATCTTCGCCATGGACGCCACCATGAGCCGCGAGCCCACGTGGGACATGGCTCTCGGGCTGCAGGCCGACATGTTCAGGGTGGTGAAGGACGTGGGCGGGCTCGATGTGCAACTCGTGTTCTTCCGCGGCGCTGGCGAGTGCAGGGCCTCCAAGTGGGTCTGCGATCCCGAGGCCCTGGCGCGGTTGATGACTACGGTACGCTGTCGGGGCGGCTACACACAGATTGGCAAGGTGCTTTCCCATGCCAGGCGCGAGATGGAGCGGGGCAGGGTGTCGGCACTCGTCTACGTCGGCGACAGCATGGAGGAGGACATCGACGAGCTGTGCGGGCGCGCCGGCGAGCTGGCGCTGCTGGGCCTTCCCGTGTTCCTGTTCCAGGAAGGGAGCGATGCCAGAGCGGAGCGGGCGTTCCGTGAGATCGCGCGGTTGACCAAGGGCGCCTACTGTCGGTTCGATGCCGGCTCGGCTGGGCAACTGCGCGAATTGCTTTCCGCCGTCGCCGTCTATGCAGCGGGCGGGCGCAAGGCGCTCGAGGCGGCGCGCGGGCGCGGGGCGCGGCTTCTGCTCGAACAAATGAAATAGCCGCGGTTCCCGAGGCCGGAGGCGCATGCATGCTCTACTTCGTGCTCGGCCTTCTCGCATTGCTGATCGTCATCGTGCTGCTGCGCGGCTTTGTGCGCGCCGATGTGGCTGTGCTGGCCCGTGGGCTCAGGATCGTCGGCGGGACGGCTGCGCTCGGCGGGGCGGCCGTACTGTTCCTGCGCGGCCATATGCAGTACGCGGTGCCGCTCGCCATGCTCGGCTCCTGGCTGCTGTGGGGCGGCGGGGGTGCGTCCTGGGGCGGCTGGCCGGGCGGGCAGCCTTCAACGGGCCAAACCTCGCGCGTCGTTACCGATTATCTCGAGATGGAGCTCGACCACGACACCGGCGCGCTCAGCGGCCGCGTGCTGAAAGGGGCGTTCGCCGGTCGGCGCATCGAGGCCATGTCGCCAGCCGAGGTTGCGCGGCTGTGGGGCGAGTGCCGGTTCTCCGATCCGAAATCGGCAAGCCTGATCGAGGCCTATCTCGATCGAGCATATCCCGACTGGCGCGAAGACCTGGCCAGGGGTGGCGGTGGCGGCGCGGGCGCGGGCCGGGGGATGACGCGGGAGGAGGCGCTCGAGGTGCTGGGGCTCGCGCCGGGGGCCAGCGAGGAGGAGATCCGCCGCGCACACCGCGAGCTCATGTTGAAAATCCATCCGGACCGGGGCGGCTCCGATTATCTCGCTGCCAAGATCAACGAGGCCAAGGACGTGCTGCTCGGCCGCTAGACTGGGCACGGGGGTCGCAGCTTTGCTTCAGCCGGCTGCCGTGTTCGGACTTGTGCAGCCTGCGGGGCAAACCGTCACTCTGCGCGGGAGACGAAGCAGTCGATGCGCTGGCGGCGCAGCTTAAGGCAGGCGGCGGCTGCGACTTCCTCGCTGAACCCCCCGAACCGGGCGCGGTAGAGGCGGCGGTCGCCCATTTCGTAGGGGATGGTGCGCGCCGGGTAGGCCTCGAGCAGCGGGGCAAGGGCGTTGCGCGCAAGCGACAGCGCACGCTCTGCTTCCGCGGTGGTGTTGAAGGCGCCAACCTGGACCTCGTACAGGCCTGCGGGAGAGCGGATGTCCGGGCGGGCCGGCTCGAGCCTGGGTGGTGAGGGCACCGCGGAGGCGACTGCCGGCAGTGCTGGCGCGGAGCGGCGGGCCGGGCGGGGGAGGGCGATGAGGACGGGCTCTCGCTTGCGGGTGAAGACCGGCGAAGCCTGCCGCAAGGCGCGGGTGAGAAGCGCGCTCATGGCAGCGTCCCGTGACTTGGCGTTCCTGCCGCCGAATACAACGCCGATCACATGCCGTTTCCCGCGGCGCACGGAGGCCACCAGGTTGAAGCCCGAGGGTGCAATGTAGCCGGTCTTGATGCCGTCGGTGCCGGGGAACGTGCCGAGCAGCAGGTTGTGGTTGCGATACTCGCGGCCGCCGTAGCTGAAGGTGCGCAACGAGAAGAGCCGGTAGTGAGCCGGAAAGTCATCCTGAAGGCGCAGCGCCAGTCGCAGCATGTCGCGGGCGGTCGTCACCTGCTCGGGGTGATGCAGCCCGGAGGCGTTGCGGAACTGGGTGGCCGTCATCCCGAGCTGGTGCGCGCGCGTCGTCATTAGCCGCGCGAAAGCTTCCTCACTGCCGGCGATGTACTCGGCAACGGCAATCGCCACGTCGTTGGCGGACTTGGTGATGAGGGCCTTGATAGCGTCGACCAGCGCGATCTCGGAGCCTGGCTCGAGGCCAAGCCGGCTCGGCGGGGCCGCCGCCGCCGCCGGCGACACGGGAATGCGCGTGCCGTAGCCGATGCGGCCGCGCTCGATGGCCTCGAACACGAGGTAAAGGGTCATCATCTTGGCGAGGGAGGCGGGATGGCGCCGCTCGTCGGGCGCCTCGGCATGGAGCGCGGCGCCGGTATTGGCATCAACGACCATCGCCGCATACCGGCCGCCCGCTCCGGCCGGCGGGGCCAGCAGCACGGCAAACGCGCACGCGGCCACGATCGTTCTGCTCGTGGGTCGGTTGAACATCGAAACGCCCCCTGGGTCCGGCAATTGTGTACCGCCAGCCCATTCCAGGCGGTTAACGTGCCCGCCCAGTCCGTTGAGCGCCAATTGCACAATTGCTGCACCGCATCTATGTTGTCTTGCCGCGGTCTTACCGGCGGCAGACGGGTCGGGTTGCCGATAAGCCACCAGCGATCGGGATCATGACGATGATGAGGAATTTCGACGATTTCCAGAAATGGAGTCAGGCCAGCATGGACACGGCGCTGAAGGCGTTCGGCGAGTGGAACAAGGG
>DATLZB010000218.1:0-13777 GCA_035574175.1 Hyphomicrobiaceae bacterium | reverse complement strand
CGCCATCCGCGGCAATGCACAGCACGAGACGGCGGCCGCCCGCCACGGCATTCTTCCCATCGACCTGTTGGCGGTGAACCTCTACCCGTTCGAGGCGACGGTGGCCGAGGGTGCGCCTTGGGACGCGGCGATCGAGACCATCGACATCGGCGGGCCGGCGATGATCCGCGCCGCGGCCAAGAACCACGCCGCGGTGACGGTCGTCATCGAGGCCGCGGACTACCCCCGCGTCATCGCCGAGATGCGCGCTCACGGCGGCGCAACCACGCTGGCGCTGCGCAAGGCGCTCGCCGCCAAGGCCTATGGCCGCACGGCCGCCTACGATGCCGCGATCAGCACCTGGCTTGCCCGGGAGATCGGCGAAGCGGCGCCGGCGTGGCGCGCGTTCGGCGGGCGGCTCGCGCAGATCTTGCGGTACGGGGAGAACCCGCACCAAGCGGCGGCTTTCTACCGCTCCGGCGAGGCAAGGCCCGGCGTCGCCACGGCTGAGCAGCACCAGGGCAAGGAGCTTTCCTACAACAACCTAAACGACACCGACGCTGCCTTCGAGCTGGTGGCGGAGTTCGACCCCAAGGAGGCACCCGCGGTTGCCATCATCAAACACGCCAACCCGTGCGGGGTGGCGCTGGGGGCAACGCTCGCCGAAGCCTACGCCAAGGCGCTCGCCTGCGATCCGCTGAGCGCCTTCGGCGGCATCATCGCGCTCAACGCTCCCATCGATGCGGCCACCGCGCGCGAGATCACGCAAATCTTCACCGAGGTCGTCATCGCGCCCGAGGCCACGGCGGAGGCCAAGGAGATCTTCGCCGCCAAGAAAAACCTGCGCCTGCTGACGACGGGCGGGCTGCCCGACCCGCGGGCGGCGGGTTTCACCTTCCGCTCGCTTTCGGGCGGCTTCCTCGTGCAGTCGCGCGATGGCGCGGCGGTCGACGACATGGAACTGAAGGTGGTGACCAAGCGGGAGCCCACGGCGCAGGAGTTCGCCGACCTCAAGTTCGCGTTCAAGGTCGCCAAGCACGTCAAGTCGAACGCTATTGTCTACGCCAAGGACGGGGCCACCGTCGGCATCGGCGCCGGGCAGATGAGCCGGGTCGATGCGGCGCGCATCGCGGCGTGGAAGGCAGCCGAGGCGGCGAAGGCGGCAGGGGCAAGCGAGCCGCTAACCCAGGGCTCGGTGGTGGCGTCGGATGCGTTCTTCCCATTCGCGGACGGCCTCATCGCCGCAGCGGAGGCCGGCGCCACGGCGGTGATACAGCCGGGCGGGTCGGTGCGCGATACGGAAGTGATCGCGGCGGCGGACGCGAAGGGCCTCGCCATGGTGTTCACCGGCGTGCGACACTTCCGCCATTAGCGGATAGCGAGCGGGGAGCGCACGATGGAGGGCGCAGCGCACGAAGTGAGGCTGAGGCCCGCCGCAGGTGCGGACCTGGCTCTCATCCGTGCCTGGCTGGCGCGGCCCGACATCGAAGCCTGGTGGGGGCCCAAGTCGAGCACGGAAGCGGAAGTGACGCTCGCCATGGGCTCGGCGCACGCGATCTGCCGCATGATCGAGGCGGACGGCGCGGCGGTCGGCTACGGGCACGCCGTCGATGCGAGCCTGTGGGGCGAGGCGCTGCCGCAAGACCTCGAGCCCGGCACCTGGGACCTCGACCTCTTCATCGCCTCGGAGGCGCACCGCAACCGCGGCATCGGCGCGCGCGCCCTGGCGCTGCTCAAGGAGGAGGTGTTCGCCACCACGCTGGCAATTGCCGTGTGCGTGTTTCCCTCGATCGCCAACGAGCGGGCCGTGCGGGCCTACGAGAAGGCGGGGTTCCGCTGGCGGCGGGTGGTCAACGATCCGGTCGCTGGGCCGTCGTGGTTCATGGTGGCGCAACGGCCGGCGTAGGCGCCGCTGTGAGCACAAAACAAGAACATCTGGTTGCCTCGCGCGTGATCGAATCGGCTAGAGGTTCGACGGGGCAGAAAGGTGTTCTGAATGATGAATTGGGATGAATGGAGCAGCCAGGGACCTGCTGTCAGCAATGCGCGGACGGAGATTCGGCACTATTTTCGCGGAGGCAGACGACAGCTATGCGCCGTCGTGGAAGACCTACGCGCATAATTCGAGGTCGAGCCGCGGGCGAGGGTGGTCTCAACTCGATGAAGGCGCATGGCGGCTCTCCCCATTTCTTGTCGGGCCTGGCTCACGGCATCTGGCCGGCAGGGGCGACGGTGGAGGTCGTCAGCCCCGCATTGTCTAGGGCACGGCGCACGAGGCCCGAGGCCTTGGCCTCCTCGATGAAGCTGCTCACGCAAGCGAGCGCGGCCGGACGGCCCTTCGGCACGGCGACGGCCACGAACGAGTTCAGGAAGCTGCCGTCGAGCACGCGGGCGCCCGGCAGCTTCTTGGCAAGGCCGATGAGCGCCTCGCGCGATTGCACGACGGCCTCCACCTGGCCAGTGCGCAACAGGGACAGCAGCTCGTCGGCGGTCTTCACGTTCATGATGACGACCGCCTTGAGCGAACGCTGCGCGGCGCGGGTCGTCGCCGTGTTCTCGATGCCGGCGACGCGAATCCCCAGCCGATCCACGTCGGCGTGGGTTTTGACGGCCGAGCCGGGCGCGACCAGGTAGGTGCTCTGCAGCACCATGTGCGCGGGCCCGAAGTCGACCTTCTTCCTGCGCTCCTCATCGACGGGCAGGAAGGCGACGTCCCAGGCACCGCTGGCAGCGGCCTCGGTCAAAGCCCCCGAGTTTGGATAAGGCACGTACTCGACCGGCACGCCGAGACGGTCGGCCAGCTCCTTGCCAAGGTCGACCGCGATGCCCTTCGGCTTGCCGGTGGCGGCGTCGATCGCCACGTTACCGGCGCCGACGGTCGGGCCGACGGCAACGCCGACGCGGAGCCTGCCCGTCGGAGCGAGCTCCTTGATGGCTGCGTTCTTGTCGGTGTCCATCGTTGTCCTCTCTCCTGCTCGTCGGGTCCCAGGGCCGGCGATATCTATACCGATGGAGCGGCGCTTGCCTCAACCTGCCGCCGACGCGATGATTGCCGAACGACCCATCGGAGGAGCGCCATGACCAGGTCCGCTGCCGCCTTGCCGAGCGTGCGGGAGGAAGCACTCGGCATCCTCGAGAGGCTCGGGGTCGCGCAGAGCGCACTTGTCGCGCAGGGCCTTCCCGCACGCTCGCCGATCACGGGAGAGGTCATGGCCCACGTGCGCGCGGCCTCTCGCCGCGACGTCACGGAGGCGATCGGTCGCGCACGTGAGGCCTTTCTGGCTTGGCGCATGCTGCCAGCGCCGCGCCGCGGCGAGCTGGTGCGGCTGTTGGCCGAGGAGCTGCGCGCGGCCAAGGACGACCTCGGCCGGCTCGTCACCCTCGAAGCCGGCAAGATCCTATCCGAGGGCTTGGGTGAAGTGCAGGAGATGATCGACGTCGCCGACTTCGCCGTCGGCCTGTCGCGTCAGCTCTATGGGCTCACCATCGCCAGCGAGCGGCCCGACCACAGGATGATGGAAACCTGGCATCCGCTGGGCCCCGTCGGCATCATCACGGCGTTCAATTTCCCGGTGGCAGTGTGGGCCTGGAACGCGGCGCTGGCGCTCGTGTGCGGCAACGCGATCGTTTGGAAGCCGTCGGAGAAGACACCGCTGACGGCGCTCGCCACGCAGGCCCTGTTCGAACGGGCGGCGAAGCGCTTCGGCGAGGCGCCGAAGGGCTTGTCGTCGGTGCTCCTCGGCGGCCGTGAGGTCGGCGAGGCGCTGGTGGAGGATGCGCGCGTGCCGCTCGTCTCGGCCACCGGCTCGACGGCCATGGGCCGCGCGGTGGCGGAGCGGCTGGCGCGGCGTCTCGCGCGGCCGCTGCTCGAGCTCGGCGGCAACAACGGGGCGATCGTGGCGCCGTCGGCCGACCTTGACCTCGCGGTGCGCGCTATCGCGTTCGCCGCGATGGGCACAGCAGGCCAACGCTGCACGAGCCTGCGCCGGCTGATCGTGCACGAGGACATCTACGACATACTGCTCGCGCGGCTGAAGAAGCTCTACGCCTTGGCGAAAATCGGCGATCCGCGCGAGGCCGGCACGCTCGTCGGTCCACTGATCGATGCACGGGCATTCGAGGGCATGGGCGCAGCGCTCGAGGCGGTAAAGCTCGCGGGTGGTAAGGTCACCGGCGGGGCGCGCGTGCTCGCCGAGCGATATCCGGATGCCTACTACGTGGCGCCAGCGCTGGCCGAGGTCGGCGCGCAGATCGACATCGTCAAGCGCGAGACCTTCGCGCCGATCCTCTACGTGCTCCGCTACCGCACCCTGGAGGAGGCCATCGCACTGCACAACGACGTGCCGCAGGGGCTCGCCTCCTCCATCTTCACCAAGGACCTGACCGAGGCGGAGCGGTTCCTGTCGGCGGCGGGCTCCGACTGCGGCATCGCCAACGTCAACATCGGTCCGTCGGGGGCGGAGATCGGCGGCGCCTTCGGCGGTGAGAAGGAGACGGGCGGTGGGCGCGAGTCAGGCTCGGATGCCTGGAAGGCCTACATGCGGCGGGCGACCAACACCATCAACTACGGCAGCGCGCTGCCGCTGGCGCAGGGGGTGAGGTTCGAGGTGGACGGTTAACGAGGCCGGCCCGCCGCGGAGGTTTGCCGGCAGCGCGAGCGGCAGGGCGGCATTCTGGTGTACTATCCATCGCGCCCCGTGCCACGGACGACAGGCGCTGCAAGGCGCCGGCGGAGACGACCTTGGCTGCAATCTCCTCGCACACGGATGACGTTGGGCTCTTCGAGGGGCAAATCGCGCCTCTGCAGCAGCAGCTCAAGGAAGCGCATGAAAGGCAGGCGGCGACGGCCGAGATCCTTCAGGTGATCGCCAGTTCGCCGATCGACACGCAACCGGTGTTCGATGCCATCGTATGGAGCGGGGTCAAGCTGTTCGGCGATGCTGCTGTCTTCATCGCGCTGCCGGAGGGGGATCGGGTCACCGCGGCTGCCCTCGCGGAGGCGGACGAGAGCCGCGCGGCAGCTTGGCGCGCAAGGTTCCCGATCCCGCTCACACGCGAATACATGCATGGTTGGGCCATTCTGGATGGCCGACTCGTCGACGTTCCGGACGTCGAGCAGGCGCCGGCAGAGCTTGCGGCAGGCGCCAGGAACTTCCTCGCGAGCGGTTATCGGGCCGTGACCATCATGCCGATGATGCGTGCCGGAGCGGCGATCGGCGCGCTCAGCGTCGTGCGGCTCGCGCCCGGTCCGTTGTCGGACAAGCAGCTCGCGGTGCTGAAGACGTTTGCCGATCAGGCCGTGATTGCCATCGAGAACACGCGGCTGTTGAACGAGCTGCGCCAGCGCACCGACGATCTCGCTGAATCGCTGCAGCAGCAGACCGCCACTGCGGAGGTCCTACAGATCATCTCGACATCGCCCGGCGACCTCCAGCCGGTGTTTCAGTCCATGTTGGAAAACGCTACGCGCATCTGCGATGCCAAGTTCGGTGCCCTGTTCCTGCGCGAGGCGGATGGATTTCGCCTAGCTGCTCTGCGCGGCCTGCCGGACGACCTTGCCAAACAGTTGCGCCGCGTCGGGGTGCGGCGGCCGGCCCCGGGCACTGTTCTTGGCCGGGTGGCCAGAACAAAACAGACGGTCCACTTCCTCGATGCCCTGGCCGAACCCGATCAATTCAATGTGCCGCCGGGTTTCACAGGACCGACGCTCACCCAAATCGCCGGCGCGCGGACGCTCGTCGGCGTTCCGATGCTCAAAGAAGACGAACTGATCGGGGCCATCCTCATCTATCGGCAGGAAGTTCGCTCGTTCACCGACAAGCAAATTGCGCTGCTGACCAATTTCGCCGCCCAGGCCGTCATCGCCATCGAGAACACACGGCTGTTGAGCGAGTTGCGCGAATCGCTGACGTATCAGACGGCCACCGCCGACGTGCTCAAGCTCATCAGCCGCTCGACGTTCGACCTGAAGACGGTGCTGGACACGCTGACGGAATCGGCAGCCCGGCTGTGCGATGCCGACATGGCGGCCATGACCCGACAAGGCGACGCCGGATTCCAACACGTCACCAACTATAACTTCCCGTCCGACTGGGTTGATTACGCCAAGACGCTGCGGCTTAAGCCCGGGCGCGGCAGCGTGGTCGGCCGCGTGCTGCTGGAGCGAAAGGCGGTGCAGATCGCCGACGTGCTGGCTGATCCCGAATACACCTATCTCGAGCCGCAGCGAAAGGCCGGCTACCGGACGTTCCTCGGCGTGCCGCTGCTGCGCGAAGGGAGTCCGATCGGCGTTCTTACGCTAGGGCGCAAAAGCGTGCGCCCGTTCACGGAGAAGCAGATCGAGCTGCTCACCACCTTCGCCGACCAGGCGGTGATCGCAATCGAGAACGTGCGGCTGTTCGACGAGCTTCAGTCACGGACCCGGGAGCTCACGCGGTCGGTTGCCGAACTCAAGGCGCTCGGGGAGGTCGGACAAGCCGTATCCTCCTCGCTCGATCTGACAACCGTGCTCGGCACGATCCTGCGCCACGCGTGCGGGATCTCGCAAACCGGTGGCGGCGCAATCTACGTGCTCGATTCCGCTCAGGGCGTGCTCCGACTGGAGGCCGCGCACGACATGAGCGATGAGCTGATCGAGGCGGTGCGCGCGCATCCCAGCCGCCTCGGCGACCCCATCGTCGGAGAATGCGCCGCTCAAGGTATCCCCGTCGAGGTCGCCGATATCGAGAACCGAAGAGATCATCCGCTGTTCGAGGTGCTGCGTGATAGCGGTGTTCGCGCGCTGCTGGCGGTGCCCCTCATTCACAAGGACAAGACGATCGGTGTCCTCCTCGTGCGCCGCGTCTATGCCGGCGGTTTCGCACCTGAGACCGTCAAGCTGCTGCAGACGCTCGCCTCCCAGTCCTCCATCGCCATCAACAATGCCCGCCTCTTCCGCGAGATCGAGGAGAAGAGCCATCAGCTCGAGATCGCGAGCCTGCACAAGTCGCAGTTCCTCGCCAACATGAGCCACGAACTCAGGACGCCGCTCAACGCCATCCTCGGTTATGCCGAGCTGATCCAGGACGGCGTGTATGGCGAGGTGGCGCCAAAGATCAAAGGCGTGCTCGATCGCGTGCAGGCGAACGGCAAGCATCTCTTGGGCCTCATCAACGATGTGCTCGATCTCTCCAAGATCGAGGCCGGCCAGCTCGTGCTGCGGCTCGAGGATTACTCGCTCTCCAACGTCGTGCAGACGGTGGTCACGGCCACCGAGTCGCTCGCGGCCGAGAAGAAACTGCGCCTCACGGCGGCAATTGCCGAGGAACTGCCCGTCGGGCGCGGCGACGAGCGCCGGGTCGCGCAGGTGTTGCTCAACCTGGTCGGCAACGCGATCAAGTTCACCGACAAGGGCGAAATCAAAATCACGGTTAGGAACACCAAGGCGAAGTTCGTCATCAAGATCACCGACACGGGTCCCGGCATTCCTCACTCCGAGCACGAGCGCATCTTCGAGGAATTTCACCAGGTCGACAGCTCCAATACCAAGAAAAAGGGCGGCACTGGGCTCGGCTTGGCCATCAGTAGACGCATTGTCGAATTGCATGGGGGGCGGATTTCGGTTGAATCGGAGCCCGGCAGGGGCTCGACCTTCCGGGTCGATCTGCCGATCCGGGTCGAGAGGCAGAGAGGTGCGTCGTGACCAAGCGCATTCTCGTGGTCGAGGACCAGGAGGACAACCGCGCCATTCTGCGCGACCTGCTCGCAGCGGCCGGTTACGTCTATCTCGAGGCGGTGAGCGGGGCCGACGGCGTGGCCGCAGCCGAGCGGGAGCGGCCTGACCTCATCCTCATGGACATCCAACTGCCCGAGATCGACGGCTATGAAGCAACCCGCAGGATCAAGACCAATCCCGCCCTGCGCGCCATTCCCATCATCGCGGTCACCTCCTACGCGCTTTCAGGCGACGAGGCCAAGGCGCGTGCCGCCGGCTGCGACGATTACGTGACGAAGCCTTTCAGTCCTCGGCAACTGCTCGCCAAAATGCGCGAATTCCTGCCGGATAGCGGGTGACTTTCATGCGCGATCCGCCCCTGATCCTGGTCGCCGACGACAACGAGGCCAACGCCGACATCCTCAAGACCCGCCTTACCTCGCAAGGCTATGCGGTCACAACCGCTGGCGACGGGGTAGTCGCGCTCGAGCGTGCCCGAGCCGAGCTGCCGGACCTCATTCTGCTCGACGTGATGATGCCCAAGCTGGACGGATTGGAGGTGGCTCGGCGCATCAAGACCGACCCCTCGCTGCCGTTCATGCCCATTGTGCTGGTGACCGCGAAAGCGGATGTGAAGGATGTCGTGGCAGGGCTCGAGGCTGGGGGCGACGAATACCTCACTAAGCCGGTGGATCAGGCCTCGCTCGTAGCGCGGGTCAGGTCGCTGCTCCGCGTCAAGGGCCTGCACGATACGGTAGAGGCCCAGTCCAAACAACTTGCGCTCCACGCGGCGGAGCTTTCCGAGCTCAACCGCACGCTCGAGGCACGGGTTGCCGCGCAGGTGGCCGAGCTCGACCGCATGGGGCGTCTGCGCCGCTTCCTGCCGCGGCAGGTTGCCGAGCTTGTGATGGCCTCGGGCGACGAGAAGATGCTCGACAGCCACCGGCGCGAGGTGACGGTTGCCTTCTGCGATCTCAGAGGCTTTACCGCATTTGCGGAGGTAGCCGAACCGGAGGAGGTGATGGCCGTGCTCGCAGAGTACCACGCCGTCGCCGGCCCCCTGATCGACAAGCGCGGCGGAACGCTCGAGCGGTTCATGGGTGACGGCCTGATGGTGCTGTTCAACGACCCTATCCCATGCCCCGATCCGGTGCGACAAGGCTTGCACCTCGCAGTGGAGCTGCGCGAGGCCGTCGGCGGCCTCTGCTCAAGGTGGCAAGCGAGCGGCCATCAGCTCGGATTCGGTGTCGGCATCGCGCACGGATTTGCCACCATAGGCCGGATCGGCTTCGACGGACGGCTCGATTACACGGCCATTGGAACGGTGGTGAACCAGGCGGCCCGCCTGTGCGGGGAAGCGAAAAACGGCGAGATCCTGATCACGCAGCGCGTGGCCAGTCTGGCGGGGTCGGCGATCGAAACGGAACCGCTCGGGGAGTTGCCGCTCAAGGGCCTGCGCCAGCCGGTCGTCTGCCATCGCCTGCTCGCGTGCGTTGCCTGAACGGCAACGCTTTTACCCGGCGCCCGGCGTAGTCGTCGCAAACCATCCGTAGAGCAGGGAGCCAACGAGCGCCGCAAGCAGCAAGGAAACCGCGAGGACCACGATGACATGGTGCCCGGTCACGCCCTGGCGTGCTCTGGTCGGTGGAATGCTGTGGCGCTCATCATGCTCTTCATGCTGCTCCTGCGACATGGAGCCACGTTCTCCCTTGTCTCAGCACCGTGCCGAAGGCTCAACGGCATACGGCGAACGTGGTTGCACCCGGCAGGCAAAAAAAATACCGCGACCCGGGTAAAACGCTCGGGGCGCCACTGCTCCGGCATGACGAGTTGCTGGTACAGCGCCCCATTAACGCCTGCCGCCGCTAAATCGTTTAGAGTTGCCGACGCCGACCGGCTCCCTTGCCGGAGCGGCCCTTTCCCGATCCTTATCCTGCGTCTTTCGCGTGTAACGGAAGTTGCGTCCCATGCGTGTCGTACGGCGTATGCCTGCCTCGTTGCCCCTCAACAGGGTTTTGGTCGGCTGCTCGATGGAGGAGCTCGCCAAGCTGCCCGCCGAAAGCGTCGACCTCGTTTTCGCCGACCCTCCCTACAACCTTCAGCTCGATGGCGATCTGCTGCGGCCCAACAACACGGTGGTCGACGGCGTGGATGACGAGTGGGACAAGTTCTCAAGCTTTGAGGAGTACGACCGCTTCACACGGTCCTGGCTCGGCCAGTGCCGGCGCATCCTCAAGCCGGATGGCGCCATCTGGGTGATCGGTTCCTACCATAACATCTTTCGCCTCGGCGTCGCTTTGCAGGACCTCGGGTTCTGGATCCAGAACGACATCATCTGGCGCAAGACCAATCCGATGCCGAACTTCCGCGGCAAACGCTTCACCAACGCGCATGAGACGTTGATCTGGGCCGGACGCGATCAGAAGTCGAAGGTTACGTTCAACTACGAGGCGATGAAGGCCTTCAACGACGATTTGCAGATGCGCTCGGACTGGCTGATCCCAATCTGCTCCGGTCCCGAACGGCTGCGCGACGCGAACGGACGCAAGGCTCATCCCACACAAAAACCCGAGGCGTTGCTCCATCGCGTCCTGCTCGCGTCCACGAACCCCGGCGACGTCGTGCTCGATCCCTTCTTCGGGACCGGCACAACCGGCGCGGTCGCCAAGCGGCTCGGGCGGAAATGGATCGGCATCGAGCGCGATGCCCAATACGCCAAGCAGGCCGAGCAGCGTATCGGGCGAGTTCGCACCTTGCCGCCGTCCGCGCTCGAGACGGCGCGCTCCAAACGCCAAGAGCCTCGCGTGCCGTTCGGCACGATCATCGAGCTCGGAATGCTGGAGCCGGGTTCGCCGCTCTACGACGAGCGGGGCCAGATCCGGGCCGAGGTGCGCGCAGACGGCACGCTTGCAGCAGCGGGGCGGCAGGGCTCCATCCACCGTCTCGGCGCGGAGATGCAGGGCAAGGCGGCGTGCAACGGGTGGACCTACTGGCACTTCGAGGCGGAAGGCAAGCTCATCCCGATCGATCTTCTGCGCGAAGAGGCCAAGCGGCAGATGGGGCTCACGTCCGTCCGGTGATGCCAGCGGAATGACCATTAGGCCCTTGTTCGGGGCCGTCAAAGCCGACTAAGTTGGCGCACCAAGAAGACCGGCAAAAGGGAGGCTCGGGATGGGCAGCAAAGTTTTGCGCGCGTTGGTGTTTCTCGGCCTGACAGCGGCGGCAGGCGCAACCGCGAGCGTGACGCCTGCGGCGGCGCAGGATAACGAGGCCGCCTTCTTCAAGGACAAGACCGTCAAATTCGTCGTCCCGTTCGGGCCCGGCGGCGGATACGATGCCTATGCGCGCATGCTTGCCCCCCACTTAGCTAAGCATCTCGGGGCAACCGTCGTTGTCGAGAACCAGCCCGGCGCGGGCGGGCTCACGGCGCTCGGGAGGCTTGCGACCTCCGATCCGGACGGGCTCACCATCATGATCGTCAACGGCACGGGCGCCGCCTTTGCGCAACTCACCGGGCAATCGGGTGTTCGCTTCGATCTCGGCAAGTTCGGGCACCTGGGCACGGTCAGCGCCTCGCCCTGGATGTGGCTGGTGACGCCGAACTCGCCGATCAAGACACCGCAGGATGCCATGAAGCCCGGGGTGCAGATCTCCTGGTCGGGCGGCGGTCCCATGGACGGACTGTCGGACGGCGCCGCCTTCACCTGCGAGGCCTTGAAGCTCAACTGCAAGATCGTGCTCGGCTACAAAGGTAGCAGCGATGCCGCATTGGCCGTGGCGCGCGGCGAGATGGATGCGATCTACGTCTCCGACACGTCGGCCAACAATTATGTGAAATCGAACCAGGCCCGGGCGGTGGCCACGATGGGACGCGAGCGGTCCCGCTTCTTCAAGGACCTGCCTACCATCTTCGAAGCGGTCAAGCTCGACGCCGATCAGCAGTGGCTGTTCGACTATCGCAGCACGGTGGAGAACCTCGGACGCATCCTGGTGACGCCGCCCGAGGTGCCGAAGGCCAGGCTCGCCTTCCTGCAGGGTGTGGTCAAGAAGACGCTCACCGATCCGGCGGTCGTAGCGGAAGGCGAAAAGACGTCGCGTTACATCGACTTTCTCGATGCAGAGTCAACGCGCAAGGGTGTGCTCCGCGTCATCAGCGAGCTGACGCCTGAGCAGAAGCAGCGCGTGGTCGGGATCCTCCTCAAGGATAACAAATAATGGCGACGGCCGCCTCGGCCGTTGGGGAAGACCTTGCAAACGAGCCCGTGCCGGCCGATGGATGGCGAGGGGCACGGGCCTTCAACAAGGAGACGGAGATGCCAAAGCCAACGATGTTGCCTGTGTTGAGTGCCGCGTGCCTTGCTGCGGTCCTGGCGCTCGGCTCGCCGCCGCTGTCGGCACAGCAGAGCGCGCCGTTCGCCGGAAAGACGGTGCAGATGATCATCGGCTTCGGACCGGGCGGCGGCTATGATCGGTGGGGCCGCGTGGTGGCGAGGCATATCGGACGACACTTGCCCGGAAACCCGCAGGTGGTGCCGCAAAACATGCCGGGCGCCGGCAGCTTCATCGCGGCCAATCACATCTACAACGTCGCGCCCAAGGACGGCACGGTGATGGGGATCATCGCCCGCGACGCGCCGCTCGGGCCGCTGACGGGAGCGGAGGGGGCGCGCTTCGACCCGCTCAAACTCACCTGGCTCGGTACGCCGACGACCGAGACCAACGTGTGCATCGCCTTCCACACGTCGAAGGTAAAGACGGCGAAGGACCTGTTCACCACCGAGATGATCCTCGGCGACACCGGCCCAGGCACCGGTACCCATACCTATCCGACGGCGCTCAAGTCGCTGCTCGGCATGAAGTTCAAACTCGTTTCCGGATTCCCCTCCTCGGCCGACGTGTTCCTGGCGATGGAGCGCGGCGAGGTCGACGGCATCTGCGAGAGCCTCGACAGTGTGATTGACAAGCGGCCGGACTGGATCGAGACCAAAAAGGTACTCGTGCTGTTCCAAGGCGGGGCGGCGCCCAGCCCGGAAATCAAGGATGTTCCCTTTATCCTCGACTTTGCCCGCAACGAAGAAGAGCGGCAGGCGATCCGGTTCCTCTATGGCGGGCAGGCCATCGGCCGCCCGTTTGTGGCGCCGCCGGACATGCCCGCCGAGCGCGTAAAAATGCTTCGCGAGGCCTTCGACAAGACCATGCGCGATCCGGAGTTTATCGCCGACGTCAAGAAAGACAAGCTTGACCTCGAGCCGTTGGACGGCGCGCATCTGGCCGAGCTGATCGCCAAAATGTACCAGACACCGAAACCGGTGATCGAGAAGGTCAGCAAGCTGCTCAAGTCCAAGTGACCCGGATCAGGGGTGCACGTCTTCGGTAAACCACTCGGTGGGGAGCTCGTGGCCCACGCCCTGCTCCCGCGCCTTGCGATAGACGACGGCGCCGGCTGCCGCGAACTGGTAGCCCATGCCAATGTTGTTGATGAAGGCGGTCACGTCCTCGGGCCTGGTGCGGCCGCGATAGCGGCCGGTCACCAGGTCGGGGAGAGTCGGCAGCTTGGTGAAGTCGATGTCATCGACGAGCTGCCAGCCTTTGCCTTCCGCCGTCTCCGGCACGTCGAGATCGCGGGTGGTGAAGTGGAGCGGCTTGGTCTCGTTGGTGTGGATCGCCAGCCGATCGGCACGCTTCAATGCGCTCTGCTCGATCTCGGGGCGCTTGATGGAGGAGATGTGTACGCCCGGCACGATCCAGCTCTCGAAATAGACGGGGTCGATGGAATTGGTGGCGCACATGACGACGTCGGCGCCCTCGACGGCGTCCTCGGCCGATGCCACCGGTTCGACCTCGACCCCGAGATGGGACGTCATCTCGGCGGCGAACCTGATCCTGTTCTCGGCGGTCGGGCTGTAGCAGCGGATGCGTTCGATCCTGCGCACCGCACAGATGGCCATGAGCTGGGTTCCGGCTTGCCAGCCAGAGCCCAGTAGTCCAACTCGGGAGGCGTCCTCGCGCGCCATGTACTTGGCGGCAATGCCGTTGGCTGAGGCCACTCGCATGCGCTGGAGCACCCCGTCCGGAAGAATGGCCAGTGGCTCGCCGTTCTCGGCC
>DATLZB010000217.1:0-23269 GCA_035574175.1 Hyphomicrobiaceae bacterium | reverse complement strand
ATTATCACCACCGAGGAGTTACGCTTGAGCACCGTGTCGATACCCGCCGCGAGGTTGGCGTCCTTCGGCTCCACCAGCTCCGCGAAGGGATCGAGTGCGCGGCGGATGTAATAGAGCGGCGCGAGCAGCGGCTGCGCTTGTTCACTCGTTTCGCCGGAGATCAGCCCAACGCGATGCCATTGCGATCGGCCGTCGAGGAGATGTACGGCGCCCGCCGAACGCTCGCCGCCGATCTCGATGCGCGTCACCTGGTTCCGGAGTTCGAGGGGCAGCTCGAATGACGCTTTGGCTTCGGTCTCGCCGGGGGCCATGTGGAACACCGCCTCACCGAGCCGTTGGCCGCGCGGCGAATATGCATGAAGCACGCCCTCACGCGCCCCGCCCCCCGCGCGAACGACGCGGCCGACCAGTCGCCCACCGCCGCCGAGCGCCGCGGCCACTCCCATCGCTTCGTCGCCGTCGCCGACCTCGAAAACGGAGAACCCCGCCGTACCCAATCCGGCGAGGGCTTCGGCGAAAACGCCGGCGCTTCCGTCGTGATCGAGACCGTCCGTGAGCCACACGACGCTGGCACCGCGCTCACCCGCCATTGCCGACGAGAGCGCCTCGGCGGCTTGAAGCCGCGCCGGCGCAAAAGGCTGCGGCTGGATTGCAGCCGCCGTGGTTCGCGCCGCCTGCGGCGCCTCGATACGCAGGCTCGTGCCTTTGGTCGTCGAGGCGGTCGGCAGCACCACCACCGGGCGCTCCTGCGCCTCGGCCTCGCCGATGAGCCGCTCCAGCATGCGCGTGCGCTCGCTCCATCGCGCGGCCGCCGCCCAGGTGTTATCGACCACCAGCACCAGCGGTCCCGAACCTCTGATCGCCGCTTCGCGGTTGGGGTTCAGCACCGGCTCGGACAATGCCAAGATCACGAGCGCGGCCGCTGCCAGCCGAATCAGCATCAGCCACCACGGCGTCTTGGCCGGTGTTTTTTCCTTGTTCTCGAGCCCGACGAGAATTCGGGTCGGGGGAAAGGCGACTTGACGCGGGCGCGGGGGCACGGTGCGCAGCAGCCAATAGATGATCGGCAGCGCGAGCAGGCCCAGAAGCAGCCAAGGACTGAGAAATCCGAGCGCACCGATCGTCATGGGTTCGTTCCCATGCTGCGGACCGGGACGTTTCCACTGGCCGTTGTCCAGCGATAATCCTGACCGCCGCTGCCGAGCCGCATGATCATCGTCAGCAGCGGCTCCGCCGCCGGCCGATCAGTATGATGGACCAAAAAGGACCAGCCGAGCCGGCTGGCGATATTTTCGATAGCGGCACGATGCAGCCGGAGCGCTCGGGAATAGGCACCTCTGAGGCTTTCGGCGCGATCGGCAATCCAGCGCGCGTCGTCTTCGAGCCCGACGAACTCCGTTCGGCCCGCATAGGGCAAGGTCTCCTCGGCCGGATCGAGCACCTGAACAAGATGGCCGGAGATGCCGCTGGAGGCCAGCGCCTTCAGCCGTTCGCCGATCGAATCCACAGGTTCGAGGAAATCGCTGAACAGCACGATGCCTGAGAAGCGGCTCAACCGCTCGGGCGGCGGCAGACTGGCATCGAGCGCCGGCGATCCGATATTGCTGGTGATGGCCTCGGCCAGTTTCGTTGTCGCATTGCGACTGGCCGAAGGCCGCGTCAAGCCGAGCAACGCGATTCGCTCGCCGCCCCTGACCAGAAGCTCCGCCAGCGCCAATGTCAGCACCAACGCGCGCTCGCGCTTGGCGACGTTCGAAAGGTGGCTCCTGAAGCGCATCGATGCCGACAAATCGGGCCACAGCCAAATGGTGTGCGCGGCCTCCCATTCGCGTTCCCGCACGAACAGGAGGTCGGAGCTTGCCGAGCGGCGCCAGTCGATGAGAGTAGCCGCATCGCTCGACTGGAACTGGCGGAACTGCCAGAAGGTTTCACCGGGTCCGGCACGGCGCCGGCCGTGAATGCCGTGGGCCACGGTCACCGCGATCCGCATTGCTTCGATCAGCAGTTCCGGCAGACGGTCGGCAAGGCTGTGTGCCTCGGCCTCCAGGGCAAGCACCTCGGCCCCTCGACCGGGGTCCAGCATTGGTCTCGACCACGCCGCCACGCCGCCTCACTCCAGCCGCTCGACGAGGCGGGCAATCACGGTGCTGATCTCCTGACCCTCTGTCCGCGCCGTGAACGACAGTGCCATGCGGTGCTTGAGGACGGGCTCGGCGAGCGCCACCACATCGTCCACGGATGGCGCCAGCCGCCCATCGAGCAACGCCTTGGCCCGTACTGCGAGGGTCAGCGCCTGGCTGGCCCGTGGCCCGGGTCCCCACGCGATGAGGCGCCGCGTCTCCTCGCCGGCTCCCGCATCTGGTCGCGCCGAGCGAACGAGTTGCAAGATCGCCTCGACCACCTTGTCGGGAATCGGGATCTGACGGACCAGGCGTTGGGCAGCCATCAGCTCCTGGGCCGAAAAGATCGCTTCGAGTTTGCGCTCTTCCACGCCGGTCGTCGCAAACAGCATGCGCCGCTCGGCCGCCAGGTCGGGGTAGCTGACGTCGATCTGCAGCAGAAAGCGGTCGAGTTGCGCCTCGGGAAGCGGGTAGGTGCCCTCCTGCTCGAGCGGATTTTGTGTTGCGAGCACATGAAACGGGGTGGGCACGTCGTGCCGCTGGCCAGCGACCGTGACGTGATGCTCCTGCATGGCTTGCAGCAGCGCCGACTGAGTCTTGGGGCTCGCCCGGTTGATCTCGTCGGCCATCAGCAGCTGCGTGAAGATGGGGCCGGGGATGAATCGGAACGACCGCCGCTGGGCGGCCCCTTCCTCGAGCACCTCCGAGCCGATGATGTCAGAGGGCATCAGGTCCGGTGTGAACTGGATGCGCTTGGCCTCAAGCCCCAGCACCTTGCCGAGCGTGTCGACGAGCAGCGTCTTGGCAAGGCCCGGCACGCCGATCAGCAGGGCGTGGCCGCCCGCCAGCAGCGTGACCAGCGTCCTCTCGATGACGAGATCCTGGCCGAAGATCACGGAGGCCGCAGCCTTATGAACGCGTCGGAGCCGCTCGCCGGCGGCCTCGATGCGAGGGACGATATCGTCCGGGGTCTGGGTGAGCGTCGTCATTGGGGTAATATATAGAGCGCGGTTTGGGCTGCAGGAACTGTGCCGCGGCGAAAGTGGTCACAATATGAAACAAACCTCTGGGATCGAGCGGTTCGAGACGCTCCTGCGCTCGGCCCCGCAGGGCCCTCCGCCCCTTCTTGAGGCCTGGAACCCACCCTACTGCGGCGACATCGGCCTCGCAATTCACAGCGACGGCACCTGGAGCTATCGCGGCAGCCCGATCCGCCGCATGGCGTTGGTCAAGCTGTTCGCGCGCGTGCTCAGGCGGGAGGCGAATGGGCGCTATTATCTGGTCACTCCGGCAGAGAAAATTGATGTCGCCGTCGAGGACGCGCCGTTCCTCGCCGTGGAGATGGAGACCTTTGGCGAAGGTGCTGACCAGCGGATCATCTTTCGAACCAACGTCGACGACATCGTCGCCTGCGGACCCGAGCATCCGCTGCGCTTCGTGACGGAGGCCCCAAGCGGGGGACTGAAGCCCTATCTCCACGTGCGCGGCCGGCTTGAGGCGCTTTTGACGCGCGCCCTCACCCTCGATCTCGTGGAGCGCGCCGTTCCGGATCAGCAAGGCAACCCTGTCGTTTGGAGCAACGGCACCCGTTTTCGGTTAAAGACTTGAAAGCCCACGGCAGCTCACACGCGTTCGCCCTTGAGCAGTCGCGGTAGCTCGCCAGCAAGTCCGGCCGCCTCGTTGACCAACAGCCGCTTCAGTTCCGGCAGCCGGTCGACCATCCCGAGGCCCGCCTCGCGCATCGAGCGCAGCAGCGCGACATCGCGTGAGAACAGCCGGTTTAGCGCATCGAAAGTGGCCGCCGACACCGCCGAGTCGAATCGCCGCCACCGCTCGTAGCGCTGGAGCATGGTCGCATCCCCGAGGTCGAGCCCGAGCCGGGCTGCTTCGATTACCACTTCGGCGAGCGCTGCGACGTCGCGGAAAGCGAGATTGAGGCCTTGCCCCGCGATCGGGTGCACGCTGTGCGCGGCATCGCCGACGAGGGCCACTCGCTTGGTCACGTAGGATCGTGCCAGATGCATCTTGAGTCTCCAGCAGCGGCGCGGCCCCTCCAGCGAAAGCCGGCCCAACCGGCCGCCGAAGCGCTTGTCGACCTCGGCCAGGAATGCCCCCTCGTCGAGCGCCATGATGCGGCGCCCGACGTCTTCGTGCTCGGTCCACGTTACGCACGACCGCGAGCCCTTAAGCGGCAGGATCGCGAAAGGTCCTCCGGGCAGGAAGTGCTGCACGGCAACGCCTTCGTGGGGCCGCTCGTGGCTGACGACGGTCACGATACCGATCTGCGGATGATGCCAGCCGACGATCTTGATACCGGCCGCCCGCCGCAGCGTGGAGTTGCGGCCGTCCGCTGCCACGGCAAGAGTCGCGCGAACGAAGTCACCCCCGGCAAGCGCAAGCGTGGCACCGAACTCGTCGATGGCAAAGCCCGATATTTCGCTTTGCCTGCGGATCGCGATCGAGCGCTCGCCCTCGACTGCGGCGCTGAGCGCTGCCGCAAGCGCCGCCGCCGGCATGATGCTGCTCGCCCGCACTCCATTCTCGACGGTGTTGTCGTAACTGAGCAGCACAGGGCGCACGCCGGCATCCAAGAAGGAGTCGGTGATTTCGATCTGCTCGATCGGCTGCGCTTCGCTCGCGATCCGCTGCCACACCCCAAGCACTTCGAGCATCTGCCGGGAGGCGTGCGAAAGCGCGAACGCCCGCGGATCGGCGGCATCAGCCCCTGCCGGGCCGCCGCGGTCGGCGATCATGATCCTGATTTCGGGTCCCAACATGCGCGCCAGTGCCAGCGCCAGCGCCTGGCCGGCGAAGCTGGCTCCGACGATTACGACGTCGGCATCTCTGTCATTATTTGTCGCCATTGGTCGCCGTTTCGGTCATCGCCTCTGTGCTGCTATGCTTGCCGCGGCTTGACAGCGCAACGGCGCATCCTTTCCCCTTTCCCTCTGTAGGAAGCCACCAGACACGAGGAACCCAGCATGCCAGCCGCCGAAGACAATTCCCAGGGCGCGCTTGCTGCGCTCGTATCGTTGCTCGACCTCGAGCAGCTCGAGGAGAACCTGTTTCGCGGCACAAGTCCTGCGCAAGGCTGGCAACGCGTCTACGGCGGCCAGGTTTTGGGTCAGGCTCTGGTGGCGGCGGTACGCACCGTGGCAGAGCCGCGCACGGCGCACTCCATGCACGGATACTTCCTCCTCGCCGGCGATCCGAGCCGCCCCATCATCTACGAGGTTGAACGTATCCGGGATGGGTCGAGCTTCACCACCCGGCGCGTCAAAGCGATCCAGAAGGGCAGTGCCATCTTCTCCATGAGCGTGTCTTTTCACCGCAGCGAGCCTGGCTTCGAGCATCAGGCGACAATGCCGAAGGTACCGCAGCCTGAGGAGTTACCGAGCGAAGAGGAATTGAAGGTGCGGCTCCTCGCCCATCTGCCGAAAAGTATGCGCGGCTACTGGCAGCGCGAACGCCCCATCGAGCTGCGCCCAATCGAGGTTGACCGCTTTCTCAAGCGCCAGGCGGCCGAGCCGGTGCAGAGCGTGTGGATGCGGGCCAACGGCCGCCTTCCGGACGATCCCAAGCTGCACCACTGTATTCTCGCCTATGCGTCGGATTTCACGCTGCTCGACACGGCGCTCATCGCCCATGGGCGTCTGCTGTTCGATCCGGACCTGCAGCTTGCGAGTCTCGACCACGCGCTCTGGCTGCATCGGCCGTTCCGAGCCGACGAGTGGTTCCTCTACGTGCAGGACAGTCCCTCCGCGCACGGTGCCCGTGGCTTTTGCCGCGGCAGCGTGTTCGCTCGTGACGGCAAGCTGGTGGCCTCAGTCGCTCAGGAGGGCTTGATGCGCGTCCGCAATTCAAGCCGTTGATTGAAGATCAGGCAATCTCGGCATTCTGCCTAATTTGCAAGCAGAAAAAGGCACGTAGCCTCTGCTCGGAACTTGGGCAGCTCCAAATTACGAACGAAATTTCAATTGGATAGCTGCGACCTGCGTGATTGGCACGGCTCTTGACTCCCTTTCTTGACCGAGCGCGCCCGCCCGTGGGCCGGGCGCGGGAGCGGTGTGGCTGGCTCCAGTACGGGAAGGCATGCACCCGGCCGGGGCCTTGGAAGGGGGTGCCGACATGAAGCTCGTTACAGCGATCATCAAGCCCTTCAAGCTCGATGAGGTGCGCACTGCGCTGACGGACATCGGTTTGCAGGGCATGACCGTTACCGAGGTGAAGGGCTACGGACGGCAGAAGGGGCATACGGAGATTTACCGGGGGGCCGAGTACTCCGTGAATTTCCTCCCCAAGGTCAAGGTCGAGATCGTGCTGCCGACGGCTGACGCCGACAAGGCCGTCGAAGCCATTATCCGGGCCGCCAAGACCGGCCAGATCGGTGACGGCAAGATCTTCGTATCCACCGTCGACCACACCGTCCGCATCCGCACCGGAGAGACCGACGACAACGCGCTCTGACCCGGCCGGGCGCTCAATTTCCGCCGCAGAGCTTTTGATGCAAAAGGGGAAGCCTGACATGAAGTCTGAGAAGACACCTGATCTCAAAACAGTTTTTCTCGCCGCAGCCGGGCTTTTGCTGGCTTCGGCCATGCCGGCCCTCGCACAGGACCCGGCCAAGCCGCCACCGACGCTGGACAGCGGCGACACAGCCTGGATGCTCACTTCTACGGCGCTCGTGTTGTTGATGACCATCCCAGGCATCGCCCTCTTCTACGGCGGCATGGTCCGCAAGAAGAACGTACTCGCCACCGTCATGCAGAGTTTCGCCTGCTGCTGCCTGATCACGATCGTGTGGATGGCGATCGGCTACTCATTGGCCTTCAGCGACGGCGGCAGCAACAACGCCTACATTGGCGGCTTGAGCAAGATGTTCCTCGCCGGCCTGACCAAGGATGGTCTGCAGGGCACCATTCCTGAGTCGGTCTTTATGACCTTCCAGATGACGTTCGCGATCATCACGCCGGCACTGATCTGTGGCGCCATCGCCGACCGCATGAAGTTCTCCAGCCTGCTGGTCTTCCTGGCATTGTGGGTGATCGTCGTCTACGCCCCGGTCGCCCATTGGGTGTGGGGCGGTGGCTTCCTGAGCGGCGCGGGCGTTCTCGACTTCGCCGGCGGCACGGTGGTCCACATCAATTCGGGCATTGCCGGTCTCGTCGCTGCAATCATGCTCGGCCGCCGGCACGGCTATGGGCAGGAGAACATGGCCCCGCACAATCTCGTGCTCACGGTGACCGGTGCATCGTTGCTTTGGGTCGGCTGGTTCGGCTTCAACGCCGGGTCTGCCGTTGCGGCGAACGGTGCTGCCGGCATGGCCATGGCGGTCACGCAGATTGCCACGGCCGCCGCCGCGTTAACCTGGATGTTTGCCGAGTGGATGGTCTCCCGCAAGCCGAGCGTGCTTGGCATTGCCTCTGGCGCCATCGCCGGACTCGTCGCCATCACTCCGGCTTCCGGTTTCGTCGATCCTAAGGGCGCGCTTCTGATCGGCGTGGCGGCCGGGGTCGGCTGTTACATGGCCTGCGCCGGTTTAAAGCGGCTGCTTGGCTATGACGACAGCCTGGACGTGTTTGGGATCCACGGCATCGGCGGCATCATCGGTGCCATCTTGACCGGCGTGTTCGCGGTCGAGTCAATCGGCGGCACCGCCGGCCTGCTCGAGGGCAACGTCGCCCAGGTCGGCATCCAGCTTTATGGTGTCGTGGCGACCATCATCTGGTGCGCGCTGGCGACCTTCGTCATCCTGTCGGTGATCTGGCTTGTGATGCGACTGCGGGTCGATCAGCAGGCGGAAATCGAAGGCCTCGACATCAACCTTCACGGCGAGGTCGTTCAGTAGCTGAGCGTCCCGCTGCTGCGGGAAGGGCGGGACACCGCCAATCAGATCAGATGGGGCGCCGGGTTCCACGCGGGACCCGGCCCTTGTTTGAAGGGTTCAGCCTCGGATCCACACTGAGCTACCGCGCGACAGCTGGGCGAGCAGCCGCATGAGATCGGCGCGCCGAAGCGCTATACACCCCTGCGTTGGCGCCAGCCCTGGCGCGGCAACGTGCAAAAAGATTGCACTTCCAAGCCCCTTCACCCGCGGGCGGCAGTTGTGACTGAGCACGACGACGAGGTCGTAGAGTTCGTCCGCGCGCCACATGGCCTCGGCGCTCGCCGGATAGGGCAGCCGCACCGGCCGGTTGTAATTGCGGTCACGGGGGCAGTCGCACCAGCCGTCCGTCGGCCGCAGCACATGCGTCTTTAGGCCTGTGCGGGGCCGCTGGCAGCGATCGGGCCGGTAGAGCACGCGCTGCATCAGGAAACGGCCGACCGGGGTTGCTCCGTCCCCCTCGCGCTTGCGCACGCGGCGGCCCGACCGGCCGAGGGCACATCTGAAGCGCAGGGGTCCGAGTTCGACGGTCCCCCGCGTTGCTCCTGCCGACAGGGCGCGCACGATGAGAGTTCGCCGCCTGGCCATTGGAACGTCGTCCCTTTCCGCTCGGGCGGGGGCCCTCATGCCCACGCCACGGACTTTGGCGCCGCTTGATCCGATGCTACTAATTATTGAGGCGCTGGTTGCGGGGTGGAAACGAGGAGAAGCTTAGCATGAGCGCTGCCCGGAAGATTCTCATTGTCGACGACGACGATGAGCTCCGAGATTCGCTCAGGAGCCAGCTTGCCATGCACGACGAGTTCGAGCTTGCCACGGCGGCGACGGCAGCCAAGGGGCTGGAGCTTGCGCGTTCGCAACATTTCGACTTGATCGTGTTGGATGTCGGCTTGCCGGACCTTGATGGTCGCGAGGCCTGCAAGTTGCTGCGCAAGGGCGGCTACAAGGCGCCCATCATCATGTTGACGGGCAATGCGTCCGACGCCGACATGATCCTGGGCCTTGATGCTGGCGCCAACGACTACGTCACGAAGCCGTTCAAGTTTGCCGTGCTGCTTGCCCGCATTCGCGCCCAGTTGCGCCAGCACGAGCAGAGTGAGGACGCCGTCTTCACAATCGGTCCGTACACGTTCAAACCGGCCGCCAAGCTGCTGCTCGGCGAAAAGGGCGCCAAGATCCGGTTGACCGAGAAGGAAACCTCGATCTTGAAATACCTCTATCGGGCCGGCGAGAAGGTGGTCGGTCGCGACGTCCTGCTGCACGAGGTTTGGGGCTACAACGCCGGTGTGACGACACATACGCTGGAGACGCACATCTACCGGCTCCGCCAGAAGATTGAAAAGGACGCATCCAACCCCGAGCTGCTCGTGACCGAGTCGGGCGGCTACAAACTGGTGCCCTGACCGGCGCTCGGGCTCGCGGCGCGAACCGGGCGTCGGCACCGCTGCCCTGCTGTTACCCACACCCCTGGACCGAGACGGCGAATCAGCCGACTGCTTCGGCACGCGCGCAGACTATGGCGCCACACGGGAACTGATTGGATGGCCGTTGTCGACGCACTGCTGGTGCATTTTCTGAACGTTGAGATCTTTCGCGGCCTGAAGCCTCTCCAGATTACGGAGATTGCTCGCCGCGCCGAGCGGGTCGTGTTCCGACCCGGCCAAGCTCTGATCGAACACGGTCGCACCGGTAACGCGGCGTTGCTGATTGTATCGGACGGCGCAGTGCGCACGTTGGGCCCGGACAGGATTCCGTTGAACGAGCCCATCCAGCCCGGGTCGCTGATCGCTGAAATGGCTATGCTGATCGAAGCCGAGCACACCTCGACGGTGCTGGCGCAAGCGCCGGTTCGAGCCTTTCGGATTGCACGCGAGGGCCTGGAGGCGCAGATGGTGGAGGACCCCACGCTGGCCGAGCATTTCGTCGACAAGATCGCGGCCAGGTTGCGCCGTCTTACCGATGAGCTGAAAAAGGTCGATGCCATCCTCGCCGGCGTAGCGGCGCAGGAGGCGACCGAAGGCGACACCTCAAGAGTGCGCGAAACGGCCTGAACGCTGCGGCCCGATGAAAAGCGCCCAACTCCGGGGGGAGGAGTTGGGCGCAAGGGCGCTATCTAGCGCTAGACACCGGGAGGGAAACCGGTGCCACAGGCGATGTCTTCGGTTAGACGGGGGGCACTACCGATACAGGGGAACATCGCCTGCATGCGCATGACTTAAGCGCAACAGCGCGGATTTCAACAGTGGGTAAGCCGTATGATCACGAAAATGTTACCAACTGTAACCGAGTTATCCCCAGTTTGAGTGTTGTGCAGGTGCGAATACGCCACACGGCGCGGCGGGCGGGCAACGTTAGAGCTTCTTCAGCGCCGGATTGTCCCGAACGAAAAGGCGGGGATCGACGCCGACTCCGGATCGGTCAAGGTCAGACACTTCGACGCGGGTCTCAAGCCCCTGTGCGTCCGTGATCACCCATTCCCTGAGTGTCACCTCCGGCTTGGTCGACAGGAAAAGCTGAATCTTTCCGGGTGCGTCCGGGCTCTTGTCTTGCAGCGCGACGACGATCAGGTCGTCGGCCTGCTTCACATCGACGATGCGCGCATCGCGCATTAAATCCACGTCTTTTCGGAGCAGTAGGCGGAAGGGCGTCTGATCGAGCTCGAAGGTATCCGGATTCTGCAGATCGGGGTCCTGGATGGCGAGAAAGCGGCCGTCCGAGATCATCACCTTTTTGGTGGGCGCTCCATAGTCGAATCGAAACAATCCGGGCCGCTTGACGTAAAACTTGCCCTTCGCCTGTTTCTTGTCGGGATCGGTTTGCAGGAACGAGCCCTTCAGCGTGTCGATGCCATTGAAATAGGCGCTGACCCTATTGACCGCCTCGATCTGTTCCTTGCTCAGGGTGGTACCGTCCCCCTGCTCATTGGTAATCATTGCCGGCCAAGCGGCCTCCACGGGGTCGGCCGCGTTCGCGCCTTTCGCTTGCTGGGCCATGCCCTGCCCGCCGCTCGCGACGGCAAGACTGAGGCCCACGGCCGCCACTCCCCATGTGCGCAGGATGCCCATTGTTCCCCCGGATCCTCGGTGCCTGGGTCCGGCATGTCCCAACAATGAGACAAGAAGTAGGCGGCGACGGCGGCGTTGCGCGTTTTCAGCTCTTGGCGCCGCCCTCGGCCGGTGCATTGTTACGCGCGCAGTGGGAAGTTAGTCTCCCGGCCAATGTCTACATCCGCTCCACAATCACCATCGCCGCGCCCCCGCCGCGATCTAAGGAGCTTCCGCCTGGTAGGGGCGCTGGCCGCCCTCGCGGCCGCCGCTTCGCTCCTCCTCGAGGCACGCGCGTTCGCCCGATCAGAGCTCGTTTTCGAGTCGGTCTACAACTACCTCGTACTGGAGCGGGAGGGTAGCATCGTCAGGTTCCGCCGCATGGAGAACGGCGCCACGGTCTCGGCCATCGATCTTGCCGATCCGAGGCGGCAGGTGATTGGCTACACCGGCATGTTGTTCGGCGCCGCCCTGGTGAAAGACAACCCGCGCAACGTGCTGAGCATTGGGCTCGGGGCCGGCGCCCTCAACCGTCTGTTTGGCCCGACCTATCCTCATGCCCGGCTGACCACCGTCGAAATCGATCCCATGATCCTGGACGTGGCCAAGCGCCACACCGGCTTCCGAGAGAGCGCCGGCGATCGGGTCGTCCTCGGCGACGGCCGCCGCCACATCGCGCGCTCGACCGAAACTTGGGACTGGGTGGTGCTCGATGCCTTCGTCCGCAACAGCCAAGTGCCATTCCACCTGACCACGGTCGAGTTCTATCGGCTCATTGCCGAGCGCCTCGCCCCCGATGGCGTACTGCTCACCAACCTGCACTACGGCGGACTGCTCTTTGAAAGTCATCTGCGCACCCTCCGAGAGGCGTTTCCCCAGGTCGTCCTCTTCGGCGGACCGGCGACCGGCAATGTCGTCGCGGCGGCAGTGAAGTACCGGGCACCCGACCTGCTTGCGCTCGTTAAGGGAAAGGACGTCGCAGCCTTGCCCGATCTTAGGCGTTGGGGCGTGGACTTCGCCGCGCTGAAGAACCAGGCTTCCGACGCGGCCGGCATTGCGCTCTCCGAGGAGGCCCCCGTGTTGACCGACGACTTCGCCCCCGTCGAGTACCTCGATCTCAAACCGAGATAGCATGCGCTTTGGAACCGCCCTAGCCGGCGTCGTCCTGATGCTGGCGCTGCTCCAGGGCTTCCTCAGCATGGGCTTTCAGCTCGTTGCGTCGCGACTGCTCGCGCCGCACTTCGGCACCACGCTCATCGTGTGGGCGTTCCTGATTTCGACGTTCCTGGCCGCGTTCAGTGCCGGCGCGTTCATGGGCAGCTTTACCTCCCGTTTGAAGACACACCGACGGCGCGTAGCCATTGCCGTGCAGGGCCTGATCGGCGTCACCTTCTTCGCACTCGTCGCTTTCGCCGGCCGGCCCTTGTTGCGCCTCATCGAGACGAGCTTCGAACAGCTCTGGGCGGGGCTTGCCGCCGCCTGCGGGCTCCTTTTCCTGATCCCCGTCGCAGCCCTTTCCGCAATCCTACCCGTCCTGGCGGAGACCTTCGCCGGTGAAGGCCGGAGCGCTGGCGTGGCCTCGGGCGTGATCTACGGCGTGAGCACGCTCGGCAACATCGCTGGTGTCATGACGACCGCCTTCCTGCTCATTCCGAACTTCTCAACGCCTGCCCTGTTGACTGGCTGGTTCGTGGTATCGCTTGTTTGCTTCGGCGCCGTCGTGCTTGCCATGCCGGACCACGCCGCCAAACCCGTTCAATGAAGCGATGCCTATGGAGCGCCGTGGACCTATCGATTTGATTCGCGGCCCCTTGCAGGCGTCAGGATTTCGCGCTTGCCGAGGTGGTTGGCAGGCCCGACCACGCCTTCCTCCTCCATCTGCTCCATGAGGGAAGCGGCACGGTTGTAGCCGATGCCGAGCCGGCGTTGCAGATAGCTGATCGACGCCCTTCCGTGACTGCGCACCAACGCCACCGCTGTGGCATAAAGGTCGTCGTCTCCGTCAACCGGGTTGACGGCCGTGATTGTCTCGCTTGCGGTCTCGGTCACGCCTGGCACGTAGTTGGGCTCGCCCTCCTGCCGCAGGGCCCTTACCACGGCTTCGACCTCCTCGTCCGAGACGAACGCGCCGTGCACTCTGAGCACCTGATCGGCGCCGCCGGAATAGAGCATGTCACCCCGACCGAGGAGCTGCTCGGCCCCATGCTCGTTGAGGATGGTGCGGCTGTCGACCTTGGATGCCACCTTGAAGCTGATCCGCGTCGGGAAGTTGGCCTTGATGGTGCCGGTGATGATATCGACCGAGGGCCTTTGCGTGGCCATGATGAGGTGGATGCCGGCGGCCCGTGCCATTTGGGCCAGGCGTTGCACCGCTCCCTCTATCTCTTTGCCGGCCACTGCCATGAGGTCGGCGAACTCGTCGACCACCACCACGATGTAGGGCAGCGGCTCGAGGTTTAGTGCTTCGCGCTCGAAGATCGCCCCGCCCGTGTCTGGGTCGAATCCGGTCTGCACGGTCCGATGCAAAGCTTCTCCGCGCGCCCGTGCCTGGCGCAGGCGCGCATTGAACGCCTCGATGTTACGCGCCGACAACTTTGCCATGCGCTTGTAGCGCTCCTCCATCTCCCTCACGACCCAGTTGAGGGCGGCCACCGCCTCGTCGGGATCGGTCACCACCGGGGCAAGCAGATGGGGAATGCCGTTGTAGACCGAGAGCTCGAGCATCTTCGGGTCGATGAGCAGCAGCCGGCAGCGCTCGGGCCCGAGCTTGAAGAGGAGCGACAGGATCATGGCGTTGATGCCGACCGATTTGCCGGACCCCGTGGTCCCGGCCACCAGCAGGTGCGGCATACGCGCCAGATCCGCGACGATCGCCTCGCCGCCGATCGATTTGCCGAGGGCGATGGGGAGGATCGCCGAGCTGTTGCGAAACGTCTCCGAGTCGAAAATTTCGCTCAGGTAAACTGTCTCGCGCTGCGCGTTCGGCACCTCGATGCCGATGACGTTGCGGCCCGGCACGACGGCCACCCGGACTCCGACCGCGCTCATGGAGCGAGCGATGTCGTCGGCAAGGCCGATGATACGCGAGATTTTGATGCCACGTGCCGGCTCATATTCGTAAAGTGTGACGACCGGACCCGGGTTGATCGCCTTCACCTCGCCCTTGATCCCGAAGTCGGCAAGCACCTCTTCGAGCAGGCGCGCGTTGTCCTTGAGCGCCGCATCGACCGGTTCCTGCGCGGATCGCGTCGAGCTCTGGCGCCGCAGCAGGGCGACGCTAGGTCGGCTGTATCCACCTGAGTCGCGGCCGGAAGGCTGAACCGGAATGGGCTGCTCCGCCATCGAGGGCGACCTCGGCGCCTCGCCCGCCGCTGCTTGGACGGCGGTCGTAGGCGCAAACCTTCTTGCGAATTCGCGCACGCCGTCGTCGGCCTCCTCGTCAAAGGCGGCGGCGAAGGAATGCGCATCCGTGTCCTCGGTCGAGTCCTCGGGCAGCCGCCGGCGCCCGAACGGCCAAGCAGTGACTCCAGCGTGCCAGGCCGGAGCTGTTGACTCCCGTCGCGCGACAACATCCTCGCCCATCGGTAGCCGGGGCTCGATCCGCCCCGTTCTGCTAAAAGGGGAGTGAACCTGTGGCAGTCGCACCCATTTGGGCCTGCCGGGCAGTCGCGCGCGGTTGGAAAGTATCGTGCCGGTCAGGTTGCCGGTGCTCAGTCCCACGCTGTGGACCGCCAATCCGAGCCCACCGGCAAGCAGCAGGAGCCCGGCGACCCGGCCCGCGAGCTCGGCATTGATGGCGGCCATCGCCGTGGCGAATAGGTTGAGGACGAGGTCCCCGAACAGTCCGCCCAGACCACTCGGCAGCGGCCATCCCGGGAAGGTAGGAAGCGCCGAAGCTCCGCCTGCCAGAGCGAGGATTGCGACGGGATAAAGCACGAGCTTGGCGCGTAGCATTGGGATGGAGCCGGCCAGGATTAGCTCTGCACCCCATACGAAAGGGCCGAACAGGGCGCAGACGGCGACCAGGCCCAGCGTCTGGAGCAGAACGTCCGAGATCGAAGCGCCGAGCGGTCCGAGTAGGTTGCGCGGGACCTCGGCTGCAGCGCGCGTGAAACTTGGGTCAGCGATCGACCAGCTGACGAGACAGAGCCAGCCCGCCAGCGCGGCCATCACGGACAAAACGCCGGCCGAGCGCGCCAGCCAGTTCCTGACCGTGTTCTCCAGCGGCTCGGGCAGGAGCCGTGGCAGATCGCTATCGGCATACTCGAGCGACATGGACTCGAACGACCTACGCGGCGACGGAAACGATTCGTTCGAGCGCCTCCCTGATGGTGGCCGGATCGCGCACCAGTGCGACCCGCACATAAGGGTCGCCGGGGTTTAGGCCATCGCGACCCGGCTGTGCCAGGTAGGCGCCGGGGACGACCTTGACACCACAGCGTTTCCAAAGGGTTATGCTTGCTTCTACACCGCCGCCGAGTTGGCTCATATCGAGCCAAAGGAAAAAGCCGCCGGCTGGCCGCCGGTAACCGAAGCGCTGCTTGAGCACGTCATCGCAGATATCAAACTTGGCCCGGTAGGCTTGGCGTATGACGGCAACGTGCTGCTCGTCCGCCCACGCCGCACTCGAGGCGTGCTGGATCGGCCCTGGCATTTGCGGGGCTGTCAGGTTGCGGATTTCGGCCAACGTTTCGAGGAAGTCACCGTCCCCAGCGCAGAAGCCGGACCTGAGCCCAGGCAGGTTAGACCGCTTTGACAGGGAGTTGAAAACGACAAGGTTGCGAAACCTCTCGGGCGTTGCTGCGGCAACCTCTAGGGCACCGGCGGGTGCTTCGCGCGTGTAAATCTCCGAATAGCATTCGTCGGCGAACAGCATGAAGTCGTAGCGACGCGCCAGATCGAGCGCCCGGGCAAGATAAGCGCGGCTCGCCACCGCGCCCTGCGGGTTGGCTGGGCTGCACAGGTAGAACGCGATCACCCGTCGCAGCAGCGGCTCGTCGGCCGCGATCTCCTCGAGGTCAGGGAGGAAACCGGTGGCTTCGGTCGCGCCGAGATAGAAGGGCTCCGCGTTCACCGCGAAGGCGGCACCGATGTAGGCCTGATAGTAGGGATTGGGCAGCAGCACCGCCGGCCGGCCGTCGACCGTCTTTCTGCCTGCGGCAGGCAGAATGGCGAAGTAGAGCCCCTCGCGCGATCCGTTGACCGGGTGCACTTCACGCTTGGCATCGATTGGCCTATCGAGGCTGTAGCGCCGTTCGATCCAGTCGGCGATCGACTGCCTCAGCTCGTCGCTCCCGCGGATGGTCGGATATCTGGCGAGCGTCGCCTCCGCCTCCCGCATCCTGTCGATGACGAAACCCGGCATCTGCTCGCCGGGCTCGCCTACGGTGAGCTCGATTGGCCTTGCATGGCCGGGCTCGATCCCTTCGAGCAGCCTCCTGAGGCGCGTGAACGGTGACAGGACGACGCCCGCGGCCAGCGCCGCCAGGCCGGAGATGGGGCTTGTGCGCATTGTCGCTCGGGATCAAGCCGCATCGCTTGCCAGGGCGGCCATTTCGCGCTCGATGGTCGCCATCACGGCTGCTGGCAGGGGACCCTTGGTGAGCACGCCGCAGTTATCCTCCACTTGTGCAACCGAACGGAAGCCGGGAATGGGGATCGTCACCGGACTTCGCGCCAGGATCCAGCCGAGCGCTCCTTGCACCAAGCTACGCCCGTCGCTGGTGAGTAGACCGCGGATCCGGTCGAGCACCTTAAGCTGCGTCGCCTGCCGCCCATTCACCAGGTTCCACCTCGCCCGCACGTCGAACGTCTCGAACCTCGAACCGCTGTGGAACTTGCCCGTGAGCAACCCCTGTCCAAGCGGCGAGCGGTTGATCGCGGCAAGTCCCAGTTCCTCGCAAAGCCGGAGCATCTCCGAGTTGTCCTCGAACACGTTGAGCTTGTGCTGGACGGCGGTGCAGTTGGGCCCGCGTGCAAAGGCAGCGGCGCGCTGCGGGTCGTCCGTGCTCCAGCCGTAGCCCCTGATCTTGCCCGCCGCGACGAGGCCCTCCAGCGTTTCCAGAAGCCCGTCGACGAGGCTCAAGTCCATGCGCGCGTCGTGAAGTTGATAAAGATCGATGTAGTCGGTCTGAAGCCGCCTGAGGCTTTGCTCGCACGCCCAGCGCACGTAGTCGGGCGCCTCGTTGTGGGCGTCCGTGCGCACGCCCGTCGCCTCGTTGAAGGTCTTGCCGAACTTGGTGGCGATGACGAGATTGTTGCGCTTGCCCTTGAGCGCTCTGCCGAGCAGCCGCTCCGAATGGCCGACCCCGTAGATGTCGGCCGTGTCGATGAAAGTGACGCCGAGCTCGATGGCGCGGTGAATCGCGCGGATCGACTCCTGATCGTCGGTGCCATACCAGCCGTGCTTGCGGTTGCCTTCCCGATCGACAAGCCCGCCGATCGTCCAGCAACCGATGCCGATGGCCGAGACCTCCGGACCGTTACGGCCCAGCCGCCGCGTCATGCTCATGCGCACTCCCCTCGCCTTCCAGCTCCCCTCGCCTTTCACCATGTGCCCACGTTGGGCATCGACTTCCACGGCTCCTTCGGCTCGAGCGCCGGGCCCTTCTGGATGATTTCGATCGATATCAGGTCCGGCGAGCGGACAAAGGCCAAGTTGCCGTCGCGCGGCGGACGGTTGATCGTAACGCCCTTGTCGAGCAGGCGCTGGCAGACCTCGTAGATGTTGTCGACCTCATAGGCGAGATGCCCGAAGTTGCGGGCCGAGCCGTAATCCTCCGGGTCATAGTTATAGGTGAGCTCCAGCTCACATGACCTGTCGGCCTTGGCGCGTTCCACGTCCTGCGGCGCAGCGAGAAACACCAGCGTGTACTTCTGCTGTGGGCGCTCGACGCGGCGCGTTTCGATGAGGCCGAGCTTGTTGCAGTAGAAGTCGAGGGACTCCTCAAGATTGCGGACGCGGACCATGGTGTGACGATAACGCATGACAACTCCCCAACGGGCGGCTGGTGCTTGAGCGGGTCGATGATCCGCGCATGATCCAAGCGCGGACACCGCCCGTCAATGACTGATTGCGTCGTCGTTGGCCATCTCATTTGGCGCGCCGCGACCGGCAGGCGTGCGGCGTCTTCTCCCATAGATGAGGCGCGCGGAGTACCTGGACCAAGGCCCGGTAGGCGGCCAGCGAAATCAGCAGCCAGTAGAGGGGCATCAACACCACGTCGAAAGCCAGAAGCAAGCGGCGCCGGCGGCAGACCGTGGCAGCCGCGAGCACCATCGCAGTCAAGTAGCCGGCGGCCAGGTTGAACACGGCGAGCGCCAGCAGGACGAATTCGGGCGCCGAGGCCGGTTGCTGCATGAAGGGGCCTCCCGCCCACGCGTGGGCCAGCATGAGATAGAACAGCGGATGCACCAGAGCCGAAAGGATCAGCCCTCCCATCAGCATCTGGAAACCGAGAAAGCGCCACAGGCCCAGCTCGTGGAAGAGCCGCGCCGGACGGCGCATATGGACGAGATACGTGAGCATCCACCCCTTGAGCCAGCGGGTCCGCTGGCGCATCCAGACCACGAACGTCTCCGGCGCCTCCTCCCACGTCGTCGAGGCGAGCACTGCAATCCGCCCGCCCCGGCGTGCGATCCTGATGCCGAGATCGGCATCCTCCGTAACATTGTGCGGATCCCAGCCGCCCACCGCGTCGAGCACGGCGCGGGGGAAGTGGTTGGAGGTGCCGCCAAGCGGCAGCGGCAATCCGAGGCGGGACAGGGCTGGCAGGATGCCATCGAACAGCGCCGAATATTCGAGCGTGAACTGGCGGGTGAGCCAGCTCGCGCAAGGATTGTAGGTGCTGAGCTGGGCCTGCACGCAGGCAAGCCTTGTGCCCGGCTCCTGAAAGAGCGCCAGCGCCTCCCTCAATTGACCGCGGTCCGCGACGTCCTCAGCGTCATACACGGTGACATAGTCCCCTCGCGCGAACTGAAGCCCATAGTTGAGCGCTTTAGGCTTGGTTCTCGGTGGGGCGTCGGGCACCACCACCACACGCACGAAGCCCGGCAGATCGACCTCTGCCGCCGCCAGTTGTGTTTCGAGGTCGGAGCCTTCAAGGATCAGGATCACGTCGAGCTTGGCTGGCGGATAGTCAAGAGCGCGAAGGGCGGCGATAAAATCGGCCAGCACCTCCGCTTCCCTGAGCATCGGCACCAGAATGGTGTAGACCGGCAGCTCCGCGTCCGGCCTCCGGCGGACGCGACGAACTTGGCCTGGGCTCGAGCCGGCCAGCAGGACCAGCGCCAGCACCCTGACCACGGCGACGCACAAGAACGGGATGGCGATCAGCGCGCAAAGCGCGAGCCATGCCGCGCCCGGTGCAAGGGCGAACATACCGGCTCCCGCAGAGGCCGCGATCACCGCTGCCCACACCTGCCAGCGTCGCGCCGGCGCTGCGGCGGAATGCTCAGGGTAGCGGCGCCGGAAGCCGGCTGCTGCTTCTTCGACCCGCTCCGCGCGGCTGATCGGCACGTCCCCCCACGTTAGTGCCGAAGGAGACACGAGCATCGCGGCGCGGCCGGCTGCCGCTTCGGCCGCGATGCGCCTGCCAATTTCATAAGGCCGGTCGGAGGTTGCGTCGATCAGCACCGTCGAGGTGGGGACCCGAGCCGTGGATCGCAACGCCGGCCACAGCTCGCCCGATAGCGCCTCCACGTACTGGTCCGCGCGCACCCAGCCGCGTGCCAGCAGCACCTGATGCGGCGCGAGCCCTAAGGAGCGAGCCTCACGGTCGGACCTCGCCAGGGTCTCACGGTCAATAAGCCGCCCGAGCAGAAAGCCATACTCCTGCTCGACCTGCTTGAAAGACGAACCGGGCCCCTGCCCCTTCCTGGGCCACACGGCTGCCGCGCCCCACGCCGGTATTCCATCGAATGGAAATAGCAATCTAGATTCGATCGCAGTGCCGCGCTAGTGATAGGCGTAGCTTGATTCCTCCCGTGTGCGCCTTACCCGTGATAGGTCCCGGCTGAGGTAAGCCATTTGCATGTGTGCCGACCTCATGAAATGGGGAAGGTGTAAGGCCCTGTTGCGGCTTGGCTGGCTCGTCCGGTTGGGCCTTGTGATTGTTGCGACGACGCTCGCGCCGACGTCGGCTGCGGTGGCGCAGACGTCAAGGCAGCCGGAAGCCGACCCGCCTGAGCGCCGGGTCGTCCTGCGCTTCCTCACGACCAACGACTTTCCGCCCTTCAATTTTGAGGACGAGGATGGGGTGTTGACCGGCTTCAACGTCGACTTGGCGCGCGCCATTTGCCTGGAGCTCAACATGCCGTGCGACGTCAGCGCGCGGCCCTGGGAGCAACTCTTTGGCGCGCTCGCGCGTCGGCAGGCAGACGCCGTCATCGCCGGACACATCGTCACGGCTTCGGCGCTCGCCAGCGTTGACTTCACCGATCGCTATCTGCACACCCCCGGCCGCTTTGCCGGCCGGCGCGGCGGCCCCGACTTCGAGATCACGCCCGACGGCTTGGAGGGCGTTCGCATCGGCGTGGCGAGGGGCACCACCCACGAGGCTTATGTCCAGGCGTTCTTCCGCGAAAGCATCGTCGAGAGCTTCGAGAGCCAAGAGCTCGCGCGCGAGGCCCTCATCCAGAAGAAGGTGGACCTCATTTTCGACGACGGCATCAGCCTCAACTTGTGGACCAATGGCACGCTTTCCAAGGAATGCTGCGAAATCAAGGGCGGGCCGTTCTTCGAGCCCAAGTACTTCGGCGACGGCTTGGCCATTGCCGTGGCCAAGAACGATCGCGCCCTGCGGGCCGAGCTGAACCAGGCGCTGCGCCGCGTCCGCGCCAGCGGACGCTTCGAGGAGCTATTGCTGCGCTACTTTCCGGACCGGGTGTTCTGATGTCAGACACGACATGCTTGCGTGTTTTTGGGCGTCCGAGAACGGCCGCATGCGGCGCAACTCCGCCCTCGTAGTTTCGTTCTATATCAGTCATACTAGGCATCGACGGCCGGCCGCGGGGGGCAGATGCTTTGCACGGGCCGCCGTTGCAAGTTGGAATGCCGAGGCCTGTCTTCCATGGCGATGGTTTGGTTTGCGTTAGGATTGACTGCGGCAACGCTGCTCATCCCGCTGCTTTGGCGTACACTGATCGATCCGGCCTTCCGCATCTGGCCAACCCCCAGCCCCGGCACTTGGCAGAGCTGGATGTTCTGGACGCTCTTTCGCACCCTCAACGTTGCCGCCTTCGCCACGGCGGTAACTGATCCGGTTCCCTTCTTCGACTTGCCGGACGGCGTCCGCGTGACGAGCCTTTTCGCGCTCGCTCTCTCTGGCACTCTTTACCTTTACGCCTGCATAGCGCTCGGCCGCGACAACACCTATTGCAGCCGCGACGGTCTCGTGACCCACGGCATCTACCGTTGGACCCGAAACCCGCAATACGCCACGGTCATTCCGGTGTTCGCGAGCCTTGCGATCGCTGCGGACAGTGGTATGACCTACATTCTGTGCATGGCGCTGGCCTGCGTCTACGTGCTGATGGCGCTTGTGGAGGAGCCATGGCTCGAAGCCGCCTACGGGCCGTCGTATCTGCAGTATTGCCGTCGGGTCCCGCGCTTCTTCAACTGGCACCGGGCCTGGGTCTTGTTGCAGACCGCGTTGCGTCATGTCCAGCGCCAGCTGTGGCCGCGGCTGATCGACCACACCGGAAATGTACTGGTCTCCACGCTGAACGGCCGAAAACGCATGTAGCAAGGCACTTTGTCACACTTTTGAAATCCGACTCCCGTTCACTTGGCGGCCGGGCGCCGGTCGTGGGGCCTGGGCCGCACGGGAGAGCATGACGCAATGGCACACTACGCGACCATTTTCATTTCCGACGTTCATCTCGGCACCCGCACCTGCCAGGCTGAGTGCCTGGTCGATTTCCTGCAACGCCACGAGACCGATACTCTGTACCTGGTGGGTGACATCGTCGACTTTTGGCGCATTCGCCGCGGCACGTCCTGGCCTCCCTCGCACGATGCCGTACTACAGCAGATCCTTCGCAAGGTCCGCAGCGGCACCCGCGTGGTGTTCATTCCCGGCAATCACGACGAGGGTCTGCGCGACTACTGCGGCACCCGCTTTGGCGGCGTCGAGATTGTCCGCAACGCCGTTCATGAGACCGCCGACGGCAAGCGCTATCTCGTAATGCATGGGGACGAGTACGACGTTGTCGTGCGCTACGCGCGCTGGCTAGCGTTGCTCGGCGACCGCGGCTATGCGGCGGCCCTGGCTTTGAACGTGCCGGTCAATTGGGTGCGCCGACAACTCGGCCTCGGCTACTGGTCGCTTTCGGCCTATCTCAAACACCGCGTCAAGAGCTGCGTGAACCACATCGGGGAGTTCGAGCGTGCTCTTACCGATGCTGCGCGTCAGCACCAAGTGCACGGCGTCATCTGTGGTCACATTCACCATGCCGCTTCTCGCCAGATCGGGGACGTGCATTACGTGAACACGGGCGACTGGGTGGAGAGCTGCACCGCCGTGGTCGAGACGCGCGACGGCGAGCTACGGGTCGTCCGTTGGCTGGAGGTTATGGCGGCGCGCGAGCAGGCGGCCGGCGAGCCGAAGCCGCTGGAAGCTGCTGCCTGATGCGCCTTCTGGTGGCCACCGATGCCTGGCGGCCGCAGGTGAACGGTGTCGTTCGCACTTACGAGCGGCTGGAGATGGAGCTGCGCGAGCTCGGTGTCGAGCCCACGTTCCTGACACCGAACGAGTTCCGCACTCTGCCCTGCCCCACCTATCCCGAGATCAGGCTGGCCGTCCCCGGCCACAGCTACCTCGTCGAACGCGTCGGATGCATCAAGCCGGACGCCGTGCACGTTGCCACCGAGGGTCCCATCGGCTGGATGACGCGCACCTATTGCCTCAAGCGAGGCATTCCCTTCACCACCGCCTTTCACACGCGCTTTCCCGAATATCTTTCGTCCAGGTTCGGCATTCCGGCGAGCTGGACCTACGCCGTCGAGCGGCGCTTCCACAATGCCGGGGCCGGGGTGATGGTAGCGAGCCGAAGCCTGGCAGCGGAGCTTGAGGCGCACGGACTGGAACGCTTGCTGCCGTGGACGCGCGGGGTCGATTGCGACCTGTTCCGCCCCCGCAACGTGCGCCTGTTCGGCGACGGGCCGGTCTTCCTCTACGTCGGCCGCGTGGCGGTTGAAAAGAACATTGAGGCGTTTCTGC
>DATLZB010000216.1:0-6698 GCA_035574175.1 Hyphomicrobiaceae bacterium | reverse complement strand
ATCCGGCCGAACCCGCCAACGAAATGGGCGCGCGCCACTTCAAGGCGATAGAATTGGAAATCGGAGAAGTCGAGCAAGGCCGCGGAGGAGGGGTGGCGCGCAAGAAAGCGCGCGCGTACGTTGGCACCATCCAACGGCGCGACGTGGCCGATCAGACTGACGCGGTCGCCTGCCAAGGCGTCGCTGGCGGAGCCGGTTGCCTCTATGAGCAGGCTCGCGCGCGGGTCCTCGGCAAGGTTCCGCGTGTGTTGCGCAAGGCTGGAAAGCAGCAGGATGGGTGTCCCGTTGGGCTCCGTGGCGAAGGCGACGAGCGAGATGAAAGGGTGGCCGCTTGCCCGCTCGATGGTGGCGAGGGCCGCCTTCCGGGCACGCCGGACAAGGGCCCGGGCACAGGCTGCATGGCGGGCCTTATCGGCTGAGTTTTCCATGTTCGATCCGCCGTCCCGACCTTCTGCGGCTTGCCCCCACCGTCCGCCCTGTCCTATTCAGGCTTCATTCAGCCGTCCGGCACGAGCCTAAAGTGCCATATTTCGCACACGTTGGGACCATAGAGGCGGCTAAAGGCGCATACGCTGGGGCAGACCGATATGAAAGAGAAGAGCACGATTGCGCTCGTCGACGACGAGCGGAACATCCTGACCTCGCTCAGGACGGCGCTCGAGGCCGAGGGGTACAAGGTTCGCACCTATAGTGACGGTGTATCCGCCCTCGAGGCCCTGACGGAAGAGCCGGCTGATCTCGGCGTCTTTGACATCAAGATGCCGCGCATGGACGGTATGCAACTGCTGTGCCGCCTGCGCCAGCAGTCGGACATGCCGGTCATCTTCCTCACCTCCAAGGATGAGGAGATCGATGAGCTGTTCGGGCTCAAGATGGGCGCCGACGACTACATTTCCAAGCCTTTCTCGCTGCGCCTCGTGGTGGAACGGGTGAAGGCGGTGCTGCGCCGCTTCCAGCCGAAGGACGCCAGCGGCTCGGTGCGGGAAACGGCGCGCGTGCTGGAGCGGGGCAAGCTGCGTCTCGATCCTGAACGGCATACCTGCCATTGGGACCAGAAGCCGGTTACGCTCACCGTGACCGAGTTTCTGATTCTACAAGCACTTGCCACACGTCCCGGGGTGGTGAAAACTCGCGATGCACTGATGGATGCGGCCTATGACGACCAGGTGTATGTGGACGACCGCACCATCGACAGTCACATCAAGCGCCTGCGCAAGAAGTTCAAGCAGGTTGACGAGAGCTTCGACGTGATTGAGACACTGTACGGGGTGGGGTACCGGTTTAAAGAAGCCTGAGGCTCGGGGGTCGGATGGCATTCGACGCAGAGCGGGCGCGGTCGCGGACCGACGACGCATGGAGGGGGGCGCGTGAGCAGCTCCGAAGTGCCTCCTACGTCGTCTCAGGCTTCGTTGCCCGCTTGGAGCCCATCCTCGCTCGACTCGGCCGTGGCGTGCGTCAGCTCGCGATCGTTCGCTTCGTCTCGGCGAGCCTTACCCGGCGCATCATCGTCTCCAATCTGTTCGGTCTGCTCATCCTGCTCGGGGGCTATCTTTACCTCAGCCAGTACAAGGGCTGGCTGATCGCCGCCAAGCGCGAGAGCCTCGGTGCGCAAGGCGAGATCATTGCGGCCGCCATTGCCGCCAACGCGACGCTCGAAACCGAGCGCATCGTGCTCGATCCCGACAAGCTGCCTGAACTTGAGGGAACCCGCTTGGCGGGCCGCGGCGACGGCTTTGCAGCGCTTGAGCTTTCGGTGCGGCCGGAGAAGGTTACGCCCGTTCTGCGCAAGCTGATGCAGAACACGACGATCAGGGCTCGCATCTACGATCGCGGCGGCAAGCTGATCACCGATTCCGCCGACCTTTTGACCAAAGGTCAGATCTCCGATCCCACTCGATCGCCCTACACGAGCAATGTCCGGCCCAAGACCAAGAACGTGTGGACCCGAATGACGGAGTATTTCTTCAGCTCCGACTTGCCGGTCTACAAGGAGATCGGTCGCGCCAACGGCAACTACTATCCCGAGGTGCGGGCAGCGATGACCGGTACGGCGACGCCCATGCTGCTGCTCAACGAGTGGGGTGAGCAGATCGTCTCCTATGCCGTTCCTATCCGCCGCGCGCAGCAGGTACACGGGGTGTTGCTGTTGTCGACGGCGCCCGGCGAGATCGACGCCATCCTCGACGAGGAACGGATGGCCCTGTTCAAGGTGGCGTTGCTGGCGCTGCTGGCGACCATTGCTGCCTCCCTGCTCCTGTCGCAGACCGTCGCCGGTCCGATGCGGCGTCTGTCGGCGGCGGCGGAGAACGTCAGCCGCAGCATCAACGCGCGCCAGGAGCTGCCCGATTTCTCGAACCGGAGGGACGAGGTGGGGCAACTGGCGGGCGCTTTCGCGGCGATGACGAATGCGCTCTACCGCCGAATCGAAGCGAGTGAAAAGTTCGCGGCCGACGTCGCCCACGAGTTGAAGAATCCGCTCACGGCGGCCCGTTCGACGGCTGAGTCGTTGGCCTACGCCAAGACCGAAGAGCAGCGTGTGCAGCTGGTGCAGCAGATCCAGCACGAGTTGAAGCGACTCAACCGGCTGATCACCGACGTGTCGAACGCCTCGCGGCTCGATGCTGAGCTGGCGCTTCAAGAGTCGGAGCCCGTCGAGCTCACTGCGATGCTGTCGGGCATCGTCTCGACGTTCCGTGACATCGTCGATGCCGATACAGTCCATATCAAGTTCGAGACCGTGCGCGGCGCGCGCCCTGGTGAGTTCGTGGTCAGTGGGCACGAGGGCCGGTTATGGCAGGTCGTTACCAATCTGATGGATAATGCGGTGTCCTTCTCACCCAAGGGTGGCACCGTCACAATCAAGCTGCGCAGAGACGAGAACGCGGTCGAGTTCAGCATCGAAGACGAAGGGCCCGGCATCGAGGCCGACAAGCTCGAGACCATCTTCGAACGCTTCTACACTTACCGGCCGACGGCGACCGGGAGTCGCGGCACCAACTCGGGTCTTGGCCTGTCGATCTCGCGCGACATCGTCGTTGCGCATGGCGGGAAGATCTGGGCCGAGAACCGCTATCCGCCGGGGCAGGCGGTCGGATCCGCCGCCCCGATCGGGGCGCGGTTCATCGTCCGTCTGCCGCCGGCCGTGCCGAAGGCGGGCTCCACCTCGCGCGGCGCACACCGCATACGCCGTGCCTGAACTTATCCACGGTACTGCCATCGCGGTAGCCGGCAAGGCGGTGCTGATCCGCGGCCCGTCGGGATCGGGAAAATCGGATTTGGCCTTGCGCTGCGTGGCGGCGGCACCGGGCGCTATAGCGAGTGGGCCGGCGCTGCTCGTCGCCGACGACCAGGTCTTGGCCTCGCGGAATGGCGAACGTTTGATTGTGCGCTCTCCGGATACGATCAGGGGGCGCATGGAAGTCCGCGGCGTGGGTCTCGTTGAGGTACCTTTCGTCGCCGAAGCCGAGCTGGTGCTGGTCGTCGACCTGGTGCCACCCGGCACGCTGGCCCGGATGCCTGAGCCCAAGCCCCCCGCCGAGATCGCGGGAACCTTAGTACCTTGCGTCGAGCTCGACGCAACGGAGGCCTCCGCCCCCTTCAAGCTGTTCCTGCTTATGAGGCCGCTCCTTGGCTCTGCCTGAGCGGCAGGAGACGCTGCGGGAAGATGTCCGTCCGGGGTCCTGCGGCATCACGGGGGCGCTTGCTTTGGGCACCGGCCCGGCCACGCCTCTTGCGGCCTCGGCCCGCACTTGTCATTCATTGCGGCGCGCGGGAGGGTCCGTGCCGAAGGCGGGGGGGCGTGCAGCCGGTCGGCGACAGCGCCTGCCGGCGGTTACGCCGGGGGATGAAGATTGGAGCCATGATAGGACTCGTCATTGTCACGCACGGCGGCCTCGCCCAGGAGTTTCGGGCGGCTCTCGAGCATGTCGTCGGCCCGCAGACCCAATTGGAATCGGTCTCGATCGGACCGGAGGACGACATGGAGCTGCGGCGCAACGAGATCCTGGCCGCAATCCATCGGGTCGATACCGGCTCCGGTGTGGTGGTACTCACCGACATGTTCGGCGGCACCCCGTCCAACCTCGCCATCTCGGTCATGGACGAGGCGAGGGTGGAGGTGATCGCCGGAATCAACCTGCCCATGCTCGTCAAACTAACGAGTATCCGCAGCGAAAGCGATCTGGCCAGAGCGGTCGATCTCGCCAAGGAGGCCGGGCGCAAGTACATCAATGTGGCAAGCCAGGTGCTTGCGGGCGAACCGTGAGCCCGAGCCCATGGGCATGCTGGACAGTCGCAGGCCAGAGGCAGTGGTCACGATCCGCAACCGGAAAGGGCTGCACGCGCGCGCCTCGGCCAAGTTCGTAAAGTGCGCGGAAAGCTTCGACGCCAAGGTGTCGGTCACGCGCGATGGCCACACCGTCGGCGGCACGTCGATCATGGGGCTGATGATGTTGGCCGCGGGGCCCGGCGCTGAGCTCCACCTGACGGCCGAGGGTCCGGAGGCGCCCGAGGCGATCGAGGCGCTCGTGGCCCTGGTCGCGGGCGGCTTCGGGGAGGAGTGCGTCGAAGAGCCCTGAAAGGACGTGGTGCTCCTATGATCCGCGCAGCTTGGCGAGCCACCAGGCGGCGGGCCTTGACAAGTCAGCGGGACGCCGCCGGGCGTCCCGCTCCTTGGTCAGGCCTGTTGTGAGCTCACTTGGCAATGCGCAGCGTGGCGATCTTCAGCGCGATGTCGCGGAACGCTTGCCTCAGCTCCTCGCCGTCACCCGCATTGTAGGCGTAACTCGGATCGGTGGCGCAGGCCAGCATGGTGTCCTTGGCAAGCTGCGTATCGAGCTGGAAGCCGACCGTGTAGACCAAAATGCCCTTGGCTTTCATGTTGGTGCACAGGGTCTTGGCCTTGCTCGAGACGGTCGACGCGCTGGCCGATTTGCCTTGGTAGTAGTTGTACTCGCCGTCCGTCATGAGCACCGCGATCTTCATTAGCCTGGGCTGTCCGTTGGGACCGAGGGTGGTGAGGTCGCTGTAGGGTGCGGGCCTGCTTTCCGCCGGCCAGATCGTGCTCCACTCCGGCGAGATCAGGTACCATGCCCACGCCGTGCCGACGGCGCCTGCCGTGCTGCCGCTCGCGACAAAGGAGTCGATGGTGTTCTTGAGCTTGGTCTTGTCGGCGGTCAGCGGCACGATCGATACGGCCGGCGTGCAGCTCGTCGAGTTCGATCCGGTGACGGCATTCCAGGACGGGATCCACTTGTCCGGCCCGGGCGCGTCCTCCTTGAATTCGTAGGTGCCCGTGCGCTCGACTACGCACTTGGCTCGCGGCGGGTAACCCGGATCGACCATGTAATCGGAGTCGCCCTCGCAGCTCTTCTTCAGCTGGCCTTTGCTGTTGTAGCAGGACTTCGGGTAGCTGTAAGTGGGCGGCTTGCCGTTCGGGTCTTCGTTGGTGACCGCCTTGAAGAAGTCGCCGACGTTGACGGTCGGCGCAAACGGTGCGATGGCGACCTTGGAGGTGTGTTGGTTCTGATCCGCCCACACCACGATGTCGATCAGGTCCTTGGCGGCGTCCTTGAGGTCGGTGATTTTGCTGCCCGCCATCGAACCGGTAACGTCGAGCATCAGCGAGACCTCGATGTTGGACTCAGAGTTGCCCCCAGCCGCAAGAACTGCCTCGGCGCCGATGTAGATGGGCAGCTCGTTGATGCCGACGAGACTGAGGAACGGCGTGGCGACGAAGGAGTCGCTGGTGCCGCGGACGGCGGTGCCGTCCTGGGTCAGCTCGAAGGAGGATGTGTCGCGGACGGTAATCAGCGATTTCATCTTGGCGTAGTAGCTGTTGCCGGCGCCGATCGCCTCGGCGGTGTTGCCTCCGGACGTCTGCAAGGCCCGGCCCGCCGCCAACACGGCCGCGTCCAGCGCGCCCTGGTTTTGACTCTTGGCGTTGAGCCAGCGTCCGTAGTCGACGGCGCCGCCGACAAGCGTGATCACGATCAGCGTGACCAGCCCGAAGATCATGGCCACGTTGCCCGACCGGTCGCGGGCGAAGCGGCCGAGCAACCCGTCCCGCCAAGCGATTGCGTGCTGCGTCCGCAGCCGAGACATGATACGCCTCCTGCTCTTTATTCTTTGCTGGGGCATGATGCGGCAGCAATTGTTTCCCGCGAGTAAAAATAAAAATCCCGAAAAATCTTTTGTTTCAGAGGTTATTTCTTCGTTTATCTACGCGTCGTGCCAGGACGCCGCGACGCGCCGCGATTTCCATTGGTGCAAGACCGGACTGTTTCCGCAAGCGGTTGCCCTAAACGATCAAGCCAGGTTTATCGCCCGTTCGGCCAACCAAATGAAGACATAAGCATCTCTTTATATGTCCTTGCGTCCGGTCGGCTGTGCCGCTAGAAGACGGCGGCGGCGATCGGACGCCGGCATTCAACACAAGGAATACCAGCATGCGTGCTGCCGGGGATTACGTGGTCAAGGACCTTTCCCTTGCCGATTGGGGGCGCAAGGAAATCGCCATCGCCGAGACCGAGATGCCGGGACTGATGGCAACCCGCGACGAGTACGGCCCAAAGCAACCGCTCAAAGGGGCGCGCATCGCCGGCTCCCTTCACATGACCATTCAGACGGCGGTGCTGATCGAGACGCTCAAGGCGCTCGGGGCCGAGGTGCGCTGGGCCTCCTGCAACATCTATTCGACC
>DATLZB010000215.1:0-46800 GCA_035574175.1 Hyphomicrobiaceae bacterium | reverse complement strand
GCAGGGGATGCCCTCGGCCGCGGCCAGTTCCTCGTGCACCGCCACCGCCAGCAGCGGTTGCCACAGCGCGGCGAGTGCCGCGAGCAGCACGATCCCCCCGCCGAACACCCAGATGAGATCGGCATCGGACACCGCGAAGATGTCGCCGAAAAGATAACCCATCAGGTCGAGAGACGGCCCGCGCACGAGCGAGGCCGCAATGACGCCCACTGCCAGTGCCGCGTGGGCGAGCATGCCGAGAATCGAATCGAGCGGCACCAGCCGTTGTCGAGACAGAAGCATCAGCAGTACCGACACACCGACGGCTACCGCCAGCACCGATGCGGTAAGGTCGGCATGCAGCAGCAACCCGAGTGCGATGCCAATGAGGCTGGCCTGCGCCACCGTTTCGCCGAAGTAGGCCATGCGCTGCCAGACCACGAAGCAGCCAAGCGGCGCGGCGATGACGGCGAGCCCCAATCCCGCCGCGATCGCCCGCAACAGAAACGGCTCCATCGGCAATGCTTCCATATTCGCGCTCACGGTCTAATCGGACGAAGCGGGCTATGATCGCCTGCCATCGGCTCGGGATGGAGGCGGCTCGGGCGCACCGGCGAGGTCGTGGCGGTGGTCGTGCTCGTGGTGATAGATGGCCACGGCACGCGCCGCATCCGGTCCGAACAAGCGTACGTACTCGGGGTTGCGGGCGACCGCCTCGGGTACGCCTGAACAGCACACGTGCCGGTTGATGCACAGCACGCGGTCGCTCTTGGCCATGACCACGTGCAGATCGTGGCTGACGAGCAGGACGCTCAGGCCGCGGGTGTCGCGTAGCCGACCGATCAGAGCGTAAAGTTCTGCCTCTCCGGCGTAGTCCACACCTCGCACCGGCTCATCGAGCACGAGCAGGTCCGAGTTCCGCAGCAGAGCTCTGGCTAGGATCACGCGCTGCAACTCGCCGCCGGAGAGGTTCGAGAGCTGCTGCTCAGCGACCCGTTCCGCCCCCACCTCTTGCAGCACGCGTTCGATGTCGCTGCGGTCGCGGGCACCCCCGAGCTTCAGGAAGCGGGCAGCCGTCAGCGGGATCGCCCGGTCGACATCGAACCTTTGCGGGGCATAGCCGATGACCAGTCCGCTCTTGCGGCGCACGATGCCGCGATCAGGCTGGGCAAGCCCAAGCAGCAGCCGCACGAGCGTCGTCTTACCGGCTCCGTTGGGGCCGATGAGGGTTACGATCTGCTCCGGTCCGATATCGATGTCGACGGCTTCGAGAATGGTTCTTCCCGAGCGCGCGAACCAGAGATCGCGCCCGCAGAGCAGGGCCTCATCCGGCCTGGCCTCGTGCGAGTGATGACGGCTGCGGGCCATGCTCTCGACTGAACTTGGGACGGCAGCGCTCACCGGTTGCCCCGGCAGGCAGCGCACACGCCTGAAACCTCGGCCACGGTACGCGCCGGCGCAAACGCGGCGCCTTCGACCGCGTCCGCAATGGCAGAGAACACCTTCCCGCCCTCGATTTCGGCTACCTGCCCGCATCGCTCGCAGGCGAGGATGAGCTGGCTGCGCTCAGGATCGTGAGCGCTGTGGCAGGCGAAGAAGGCGTTGCGGCTCTCCAATCGGTGTACGGCACCCGCTTCGAGCAGGGCATCGATGGCTCTGTACACCGAGATCGGTGCGAGCCGCCGTCCCTTGGCGGCTAACCGCTCGAGTATGTCGTAGGCGCCGAGCGCCTCGTGCGAAGCCGAGACTTCCTCGAGCACCCTGCGCCTCAGCTCGGTGAGCTTCATGCCCTTCGCGTCGAACAGGCGTTGCGCGCGTTTGAGCGCTGCCGACTGGCAGCGGCCGTGGTTATGCCTGGGTACGGGGAAGGCATCGACAGGCCAAGTATGCGCCATTGCGCAAGCTCGCTTCGGATTCGGTCGTCAAGTTACCAAGTTACAGTGTCACAGGCTACATTATCACGGGCGCGAGCAAGGCGGGAGCGTTGCGCGAACGCCACCGATTTCGCCCAATGCCATCAGCATTTCGCCACGTTCCTGTTGTTAAGGGTGCGGTCCTCCGCCGTGGTGGCTTGTGCGGACCACGACGCGACGGTCGCGAGTCTCGCCATGAGTGCCACGCCCAGCGCCTCCGCCTACATTATCGCTGCCCGCCGCAGCGCACTTGGCCGGCTTGGCGGCCTGCATCGGAACCGCCGGCTGGAAGAGCTGACGGCGCCGGTCATTGCCGCCGTTCTGGCCGACGCCAAGCTGGCCCCGGACAGCGTTGACGAGATCGTTATCGGCAACGCCAGCGCAGGCGGCAATCCGGCTCGCATCATCGCACTCGCTGCCGGACTTCCGGAAACGGCGCCGGCGTTAACGATCGACCGCCAGTGCGGGTCCGGCCTCGACGCCATCCTGACCGCGATTCGCACCGTAACGGCGGGGGACGCCGAGGTAATCTTGGCGGGCGGGGCGGAAAGTCTATCGACGGCACCCTGGCGCATTGCCAAGCCGAGAAGCCTGTACCAGTTGCCCCACTTCATCGGCATCGATGCGCATGCCGAGACTGCCAGCGAGGAGCCGGTTGCCTACGAGGCTTCCGAGGCGCTCGCCCGGCGGTTGCGAATCAGCCGCAGGGAGCAGGATGCCTTCGCGCTCAAATCGCATCTCAAGGCGGAGAGCGCGCGCGAGGCGCGGCGGTTCGTTGGCGAGATTGTGGCGATCCGCGCCAATGCCGAGGAGGCGCGCGATCAGAGCGCGATCGGCCCGAGTCTTGAGGACATCGAACGGGAGCAGCCTTTTGTGCAGCCTGGCGGCACCTTGACACCGGCCAACACCAGCCTGCCCCACGATGGCGCGGCGATCGTGGTCGTGGTGTCCGAGCGCATCTGGCAGGAGCTCGGTAAACCTCGGGCGCTGCGCCTCCTCGCCGGCGCCGCTCAGGGCGTGGCTCCGGAATCGGAGGCCGACGCGCCGATTGCAGCGATGCAGCGGCTCTACGCCCGCCTCAACGGGTTCGACCGCACGGCCGTCAGCGTCGTCGAGATGAGCGAAGCATCGGCCGCCCAGGCACTCGCTCTCGTGCGCTCGCTCGGCATCGAGGAGGATGTGCTCAACCCCGATGGCGGGGCCATCGTGCGCGGCCATCCGCTTGGTGCCTCCGGCGCGGTGCTCGTTGTCAGGCTGTTTTCGAGGCTTGCGCGCAACCGCGCGGGGGGCGGCGGAGTCTATGGCATCGCAACGCAAGGTGCCATTGGCGGGCTCGGCCTCGCCGCGTTGTTCGAGGCCGTGTAATCACTGTTGCGTTGCAGAGCGTTAGATCGCCGTTCGCGAACTGAGAGCGGGTGCGGGCATGGCTTGCGGGTGTGGCGGTCGTTTGCGTTCATCACCGGTTCAACTCGAGATCCTCACAATTCTGCGAGGGCCTTCAGCCAGGAACGACCGGGTTGAGCGTGCGGGCCGCGTCGCACCGAGGCGGCTTCGATTGCCTCATGCGGGGCGAGTTTGGCTGGCGGCGCCGACCGCTGCCGATTAAGAGGCTTAAGAGAATATGCCGGTCAAGAACTCGTTGACGGATGCAGCCGTGGCGCTCCTCACCTCCGACCTCGACGTCAGCACCTTTCTCTCCAACAATCTGCTTTGGCTGTCGCTTGCGCTGATTGCGGCGACCATCGTGCTGTTCAAAGGCCGGCAGATCGCGTCCGCCTTCGAGCGCGCGCTCGCCAGCAACTGGCAGCTCGTCCTGCTCGCCACCACGGGCATCGTGCTGTCGCTCGCCTCCGGCTACACGACCTTCGATGGGATGCGCAACTTCACGCAGGCGCCCCTGCTTTCGGTGATGATCTCGTTCGGCATCCAGGGCGTCATGCTGATCGTCGCCTGGCTGATCGGGGAGAGCTTCGCTACCCAAATGAACCACCGGCCGAGCAACGGCGGCGGTTTCGGCCCCCGCGACGCGATGATCGGCATGCTGCTGGCGTTGGCGCTGGTCGGCATTACCTTCTATTGGGCGCTGCAGCAGTTCGAGGCGGTCACCGTGACGGGCGCGGCCACCATCGAGGCCGATTGGCATCGCTTCGCCGACGTCGCGTTCTACTACGCACTGGCGCTGATCGTCATAGCGCTCATAGCTTTCAACTTCAGCCGCGGCGGCGACCTGGCCCGGCCCTACGTGCAGAGTGCGCGCATCATTGCCAAGAATCTCGTGCTGTGGGTGATGTTCCTCGCCACCATGGCGGCCTCCGTATTCTTCTCTTTCGACTCCCATTTCAACGCCATCTTTCCGGCCGAGCAACGGGCGCGGGCCGCCGAGATTCGTACGACCGGCCAGGTCGGAGCCGTCATCGCCGACATCGGCGCGCTGACGCAGAAGCGTCAGATCGAGGAGGCGGAAAGCCTGTTCGCCAGCGAGGGCTGGCGTACCTACGACGGTCAGCTCACACGGCTCGCCGAGGCTGCGCAAGGCTCTCAAGGCGAGATCGAGCGCTACTTCGTGCGACAGATGGAAGAGCGACGCAGGGCGATCAACGAACAGCAGGAGCGTATCGCCACCGCGCAGAGCGGCCAAGCGGGCCTCGCCAACAGGAAGATTTCCCTGACCGAGGAGTTGTCGCGGCTCAAGGCGGAACGGCCGGGCCTTGCTGCCGAATACGCCGATCGCAAGAGCGAGCTCGACGCCAAGGCGCGCGAGGTCGACGCCAAGCGAGTGGAGGCGATGGCCGAGGACCGCGGCGTCGAAGGCACCATGAAGCAAGGCAAGGGCCCCGTCTATCGCGAGCGCATGGCGGAGCTCGCCGTACTCCAGGACCAATACAAGATCGGTGAGGAGCGCGCCAACAATGCGCGAAAGCGCCTCACATCAGTCGAAACACGCATAGCCCAGATTGAGCGTGAGCTTTCCGCCATCGACGGCGATCTCGCCAAGCTCAAGGGCGAGGAGGAGACGGCGTTGCATCGCATAAGGGCCGTCGAGGCCGCCCTCGCCGACCAGGCCGGGCAGCGCCTCGATCCGGCGCGCGTGCTGACCGCCTTCGAGAGGGCTCGCGCCGAGTTTCGCCGGCAGCCCGACACGGAGCGGCTCGCCGCGCTGCAGCAGCAGTGCACCAATCTCCTCAACGCCATGTTGAGCAATCCGGTGACCAAGGAGCGGGTGCGCGCCGTCGACTGCGACCCCAAGCAGGCCGCCGAGGCGGCAGCACGGGTCTTTGCACTCAACGCCGGTTTGGCGGCTTTCCAGGCCAAGTGTGCCGGTGGCGACAAGCTCGCGCGCTACACCTCGACCGATGCGCTGCTGGGCTTCGGCCGCCAGTGCTTGCAGGACTCGGGACTTGTCAGCAAGGACGCGGCCGACATCGGTGCGCGCCTTGCCGCCATCGACATGAACCGGGATGACAAGGCCCACCGCTTCGTGGTCACCTGGAACGCCTTCTTGGACGGCAACCGCCTCGCCTATCTGGCGCTCATGCTTGCCATCGGCGTCGACGCGCTGGTGTTCCTGTCGGGCCTGTTCGGCGCCCAGGCCCTCCGCTCGCCGCTGTCGGACGTGCCGAGCCCCAAGGCACGCAGCGCCGAGCAGCTCGAGGCCATCGTGAAGAACGCGCTCGGCGAGGAGCGGCTCGAGAACGCCGAGCTGGTGCTGTCGGCCATGCAGCCAATCGGGATCGATGGCGACAACCGCTCCGTGGTCGATCTCAGCGGCTACGATTACGAATCGGCGCGCCGGATCCGCAAGGTCCTGGTCGCCGGGGCCAGCATTGGCGCGGTCGAGCGCGATCCCTCCCATCCTGAGGCCGAGCGCTACCTCGTGCGCTCTGAGCTCTTCGAGTACCTGTCGGTGGTTGCCAACTCGGCACGCGAGACCGACCGCGACTACACGAACCGCACGCGGCTGATCCAGATCGTCGGCGTGGCGCTGGAGCCTGACCGGCGCCGCAACGCCGAGACCGTGCTCGAATACCTCGAACCGATCAATCAGCGACACGGCTTCATGGCCAAGGTCGAGCTCGATGCGGTGGCGAGCGACCACCGCCGCCTGGTGCAAACGGTGTTGAACGCCGCGATGACCCTCGATGCCGTACAGCGCCACGATCGCGGCGGCGCCCCCAAGGCAGGGCCGCTCGGGCGTCTGTTGGCTCGCGCCGAGCCGCTCGAGACGACCTACCTCGTGCGCTCGGACCTGTTCAAGGTGCTGCTGCTCTATCGCGCCGGCTCGCCGAGCCTCATCACGGACCGGGCGGCCGCCAGGCATTCAGGTGGGGTGCTGCGGGAGGAGGTGCCCGCCGCGATCGCCGACGGCCGCGGGCCGAACCGCCTGCCCGCCGGCGCACGACCTGGCAACGGCTCGTCACCGCCGCTCCACAACGGTCATGGGCACCCCGCTGGCGATGACCTGGAGCAACACTTTGTGAGCCAGATCATGCAGCGGCTGGGGCTGCCGCCCCACGCCTATGGCAAGCTCCGCGCGGAGGAGATCGCCGCTCAGGCGGTGGCCGCCGCCCACCTCTTCAAGCGGCAGGCGAGGACGCACATGAGGCTTCATGAGCGTCTGAGCTCGATCGAAAGCAACCTACGGCGTGAATTGAGCCGTGCGCACACATTGCTTGCCAACGAGTACGAGGGACAGGGCCTCGCCCTTGAACGGCTGGCTGAGGTCGTGGCCGCCGTCAACGAGCGGATTCCGGCGCTGATGCTGCTGCCGGAGAGCGGTGTGCTGGCCGATCTAATCGAGCAGCTGGACGAGGCATCCGCAGGGGACGGCGGTTTGCGACCCGGCGAGGACGTATTGCGCGACAGGCTGCGGCGCCTTGAGGACGACCTGAGATCGATGAACGCCGCCGAAGGTTCGGTATGGTCCCGCATCGAGGACAGCATCGCCCGCCTGTCCGACTCCGGGCCGATGGACCCCATCACCGGCGCGCTGAATGGAAAGCCCAGCGTGCATTGATTGCCGGGCTGCGGCGGCAGGAAAGGTGAGACCCGCGCGTGGTAAACGCGCGGCTCGCGCTTTCACTCCCTGAAGGGCACCACCTTCTGTCTCTGCTCGCCGAGCCCCTCGATCGAGAGCCTGATCGTGTCTCCGGCCTGCAGCCACACTGGCGGTTTCATGCCGAGCGCCACGCCGGGCGGCGTGCCGGTGGTCACCACGTCGCCCGGATCGAGCACCATGAAATGCGAGATGTAGGAGAGGAGCTGAGCCACCGAGAAGATCATGGTTTTGGTGTTGCCGGTCTGACGGCGCTGGCCGTTGACATCGAGCGACATGGCGAGGTTCTGCACGTCCTTGATCTCGTCCGGGGTGACGAGCCAGGGACCGAGTGGCCCGAACGTCTCGGCGCACTTGCCCTTCATCCACTGACCGCCGCGTTCGCTCTGGAAGTGACGCTCCGAGACGTCGTTGCAGATGGTGTAGCCGGCGATGTGAGCGAGGGCGTCGTGAGCGGCGACATAGCGGGCACGCGTGCCGATGACGAAGGCGAGTTCCACCTCGTAATCGAGCTTGAGGGAACCCTTGGGGATCATGACGTCGTCGTTGGGGCCCACGATGCAATTGGCGAGCTTGTTGAAAAGAATGGGCTCCTTGGGGATCTTCGAGCCGGTCTCCTTGGCGTGATCCTCGTAGTTCAAGCCGACGGCGATGAAGCTCCGCACGTTGCCGACGGGGGGGCCGAGACGGGTGCCGGCAGGCACCGCCGGCAGGCTGCTGGGGTCGATCTTCCTTAGCTTGTCCAGGCTGGCGCGGCCGAGCGTCGAGCCGTCGATGTCCCTAACGTGCTGGGACAGATCACGGATCGTACCGGTCCCATCGACGAGGCCGGGCCGCTCCTCTCCCGCAGGTCCAAACCGCACCAGCTTCATGTTCCCACTCCTCACAGTTCACTTCCGAATGGCGCTATCGGTAGGCTTATCGGTCACGAAAATCAAAGGTTTCATCGCGCCGAGGACCATGGCGGCTCGCTCCCCTCGCCGACCAGATGGTCGCGGCGGCGCAAGTTGGGGAAGAGCCACGCCCACGTGCCGGCGATCGCGATGGCACCGGCGCCGCCTAGAACCACGGCAGGCACGGCGCCAATGAAGCCTGCGAGCACGCCGGCCTCGAGCTGGCCGATCTCGTTGGACGTGGTGATGAACAGACTGTTGACCGCCGCCACGCGGCCCCTCAGCTCGTCGGGCGTATCGGCCTGCATGATGGTCATGCGGATCACCACGCTCACCATGTCGGAGGCGCCGATGGCCGCCAAGCAAAACATCGATAGGAAGAAATTCTCCGAAAGCCCGAAGCCGATCGTCGCCGCCCCGTAGCAGGCGACTGTTATGAACAGGCGCGGCCCGGCCCGGCGCGACACGAACGAGGTTCGCGACAGCAGCATGGCCATGGCCAGTGCGCCGACGGCGGGGGCGGAGCGCAGGAGGCCGAGGCCCCACGGGCCGACTTGCAGGATGTCCTTGGCGAAGATCGGCAGCAGGGCGACCGCGCTGGCCAGGATCACCGCGAACATGTCGAGCGTGACAGCGCCAAGCAGCACGGGCCGCCGCATCGTGAACTCAAGACCGGCGATAAGGCTCTTCCAGGTCATTGGCTCGTGGTCGGAGCGGGCGTCGCGATGGCGGATGGCGAGCATGGCAAGTGCCGCGCCGGCAAGCGAGAACAGCGAGAGCGCGAAAGGAAGGCGGGCGTCGAGAGCATAGAGCAGGCCGCCGATGGCGGGGCCGGCGATGGTGGCGACTTGGTGCACGCCCGAGGCGAAGGCGACGGCCTGGCCGAAATGATGGAGGGGGACCAGGTTGGGCAGGATCGCCTGCGAGGCGGGCTGAAAGAATGATCTCGCCGTGGCGTAGGCGGCGACGAGGACATAAACCGGCCACACGGAGGCGGCGCCGGTCCACACGTGCCAGAGCAGTCCCGCTGCCGAGAGCGCCATGGCGGCCGACGTGATGGCGAGGATGAGCCGCCGTTCGCAGCGGTCGGCGACGAGGCCGGTAACCAGCGCCAGCGAGATCGTGGGCAGAAATCCGGCAAGGCCAAGGAAACCCAACGCGAAGGCGCTGCCGGTGACGTCGTAAATGAGCCAGCCGATGGCAACGGTCTGCATTTGGATGGCGAAGGACACCAAGAATCGCGCCCAGCAGGCCAGCGCAAAGTCCCGATAGCGAAAGACAGACCAATCCTCGGCGGACATTCACTCTCCTTCACGACCGAACGCCGGCGGCAGTCCCCGGCACGGGATCAGGCCCGCGCCGCGTCCGGCTTCTCCTCGACCAGGCTGTCCCGATTGCGCAAGTCCGGGAACAGGCGGGCCCAGAGCATGGCCACTCCGATTGCCGCGAGGCCGCCGAAAATCACGGTCGGAACCGACCCGAACAATCCGGCGATCACGCCCGCGCGCAACTGACCGAGCTCGCCGGAGGTGTTGGTGAACAGCGAATTGACGGCGGCGACCCGGCCGCGCAGCGCATCGGTGGTCTCCGCCTGTACCAGCGTGTGCCGGATGACGACGCTCACCATGTCGGCCGCGCCGGCGACCACAAGACATGCGATCGACAGATAGAGGTTTTGAGACAATCCGAAACACAGTGTCGCGAGCCCGTAAATGATGACGAACTGGAAAAGCTTGGGGCCCGAATTGCGCTTGACGAAGGGATGGTTGGCGAGCGCGGCCGCCATCAGCAACGCGCCGATTGCCGGTGCCGATCGCAGCAGTCCGAGGCCCCAGGGACCCACTTGCAGGATGTCTTTGGCGAAGATCGGCAACAGCGCAACCACGCTGCCCAGCATGACCGCCATCATATCGAGACTGATCGCGCCCAGCACGACCGGGCGGGAACGCGCGAACTCGATGCCTGCGAGCAGACTGCGCCAGTTCACCGGCTCCTTAGGCGGCGGCGCCGAGCGGTGTCGGATGGCAAGGGCGGACGTGGCTGCCAGGACGAAGCAAGCGGTGGCGACAACAAAGGGCAGTCGCGCGTCCACTGCATAGAAGAGGCCGCCGAGCGCCGGTCCCGTGATGGCGGCAGCTTGGCTTGCGCCTGAGGTGAATGCGATGGCGTTGGCGAGCTGATTGGCCGGCACCAGATTCGGCACGAGGGCTTGAGAGGCCGGGTTGTAGAACGAGCGCGCCCCGCTGAAGACGGCAACGAACAGGTAGACCGGCCACACGATGTCGGCGCCGCCGGCGACCTCCCAGAGCAAGGCCAGGCCCGCCAAGGTCATCACCGTGCTCGATCCGATCAGGACCAATCGCCGGTCGATGCGATCGGCAGCAAGGCCGGTGAGCAGGATCAGCAACAGCGCCGGCATGAGGCCGGCAAGACCCAAAAGGCCGAGCGCGAACGGATCTGCAGTGACCTCGTAGATGAACCAGCCGATGGCGACGTTCTGCATATGCATCGCCAGCATGACCAGGAAGCGGGCTCCACACGTCAGCGCGAAATCGCGGTGCTTCAGTGTGTACCAGCCTTCAAGCGACATGCTCTCTTGCCTTGCGGCTCGGGCGATTGCGGTGCCGGGACCAAGGGTGGGAGGGCCGCGGACGCGGCGAAGACGGTGCACATTCCGGGACCGCCGGTCGGCAACGGGCGCCCACCGGCGGCGCCGATCCTATGCCGCGCTTCTTTGTGGAGTGCAAGGGCAGCGAGGGGCCGCTCCAGCCCCCGACCGGCCAGCGTAGCGCTTAAGAGGATGAGAGCGCCTGCTTGACCCGTTCCGGCGTGAACGGAACGCGCCGCAACCGCACGCCGGTCGCATCAAAGATGGCGTTGCCGATGGCGGCGGCAACCGGGCGCATGGCCGGCTCACCCGCTCCCGCCGGGTCGATGTCGGGCCGGTCGATCAGCACGATCTCGATCGCTTCCGGCACATCGCCGATCTCGCCGATCGGATAGGACATCCAATCGACGCTGGTCACCATGCTGTTGTCGAATTTGACCTCCTCGTACAGGGCACGGCTCAGACCCTGCACGATGTTGCCCTCGATGCATTGCTCAAGCCCGCGCGGATTGATGATCTGGCCGCAATCGTGGGCAACCACGAACTTTCTCGCCCACACCCGGCCGCTCCGCTTGTCGACCTCGACCTCGGCGACAATGCCCACGATGGCGCCGTTGCGCTGTGCATAGGCGAAGCCGCGCCCCACCACAGTGACCCCGGACTGGTCTCGGCGCGGGGAAGGTCGGGGCTGCCAACCATACTTCTCAGTGGCGGCCCTGATGACGGCGGCGTCGCGAGCATCTGTCACATACTTGAGACGGAACGCCACCGGGTCAGCCCCGATCGCCGCCGCGATCTCGTCGATGAAGCATTCGCTTGCGAAGTGGATCTGGGGCCCGACCGGGTCGCGCAGATGGGCGCCACGCAGCGGCGAGGCGCGGGCGATGAAGCCGGGGATGGTCTCCCAGCCCATCTCCTTGTTGGGGAACCCGTAGGACTCGGCCGGAACGCCGAAGGCGGGGGTCGGCTTCAGGGGCGCGCCCATCAACTGCCCCGCCAGGCAGTCCTTCACTTGGCTCTCGTTGGAGCTGACCTCCTGGCGCGAAAAGCCCTTGCTGATGAACTCATAGCCGATCACGTTGTTGGCGGCATCGAGCGCCGCCCGAGCCCTGTGCACCGAGGCCGGCCCCTTGGGATCCCAGGCAGTGGCGTCGTGGCGCATGTACTGCACGCGTACCGGCTTGCCGACGGCCTGCGCCAGAACCGCGGCATCGTGGGCCGCATCTCCGGCATCGTTGCGGCCGTAGCAGCCCGGCCCCTGCACCCAGATGGCATCGACGTCCTCCGTCTTCATGCCGAGCACGGCGGCCACGCCATCGCGCGCATAGTGCGGCTTCTGTCCGCCCGTCCACAGGGTGGCGCGGCCGTCGGCGATGGCCACGATGGCGCAGGCAGGCCCCATCGAGGCGTGCGACTGAAAGGGCCATTCGTACTCTGACTGGATGATGCGCGCCGCGCTGGCAAAGGCTTGGGTAAGATCGCCCGACTTTCTGTCGATGCTGCGGCGCTCGGCCGGCGCCTTGCGAATGTGGTCATAGAGGCTCGCATAGGCGGGAAATGGCGGCTTCACCTCCGACCACTTCACCTTGAGCCTCTCGGCGGCCCGGATCGCGTCCCATTCCTTTTCCGCGACGACGCCGAGAAAACCCATTTTCCAGACCACCCTCGCGCCGGGGATGTCCTTAATCGACGCCTCGTCGACCTCCACAGGCTCCGCGCCCGCCACGGGCGGGCGGAGCATGCGGCCGTGCACCATGCCCGGCACCTTGATATCGGTGACGTAGTCGGTCTGCGAGAACACCTTGGCTGCCACGTCCTCGCGGGGGATCGATTTGCCGACGAGCTTGTAATCCTTCGGTGACTTCGGCTTGGCAATGCCGCGCGCCTGCAGATCGTTGCCGATCCGTTTGTTCCAGTCGAGCTTGACGTTGAAGTACCTACCGCCGATCAGCTCACCGTAACCGACGTTCCTGTCGACGCCGGCCGAGACGATGCCGTCGCTGACCGTCAATCGCTCAGCCGGAACCTCGAGGTGACGGCTGGCAGCTTCGAGAAGAATGCGACGTGCCTCCGCCGCCGCATAGCGCATTTGCATGCCGCCCTTTTGAATGCCGGTCGAGCCACTGGCGCCGCCCTGGTTCACCGACGAACGCGTGTCGCCCATGACGACGCGCACGCTTTTGATCGCTACGTCGAGCTCTTCCGCCACGATCTGTGCGATCGCGGTCTCAAGGCCGTGGCCCATGTCCATTTTGCCGAAGAACGCTGTCACGCTGCCGTCGGCACCAATCGCGATGTAGCTGTCGAGCTCTGCCGGATGCAGCGGCGGCTTGGCGCCACTGGCCAGAGCAGCGCCGATCGAGTTTGCAAGTTCCACACTGACCGGCGCCCCCATCGAGACGACGAGCATGCCGGCGCCCTTCAAGAGCGAGCGGCGCGAGAGCGCGAATGCCTGCCTCGTTGCCATCACCCCCTCCTCAGCCCATCATTGCCGCCGCTCGCCGCACGGCGCGCATGATTCCCATGTGTGTCGCGCAGCGGCACTTAAGCCCGGCCAGCGCTTCCTTGATTTCTGCATCCGTCGGTTTTCGGTTGCGCTCGAGCAGCGCCGCCGCCGTCAGCATCCACCCATTGATGCAATAGCCGCACTGGGGCACCTGCTCCTCGATGTAGGCGGTCTGAATCGGGTGGGGAGCCTCCGGCGTGCCAAGGCCCTCGAGCGTCTTGATCTTGCCGACGGCCGCCGCGACCGGGGTCACGCAGGAGCGGATGGGCGTTCCGTCGAGCTGCACGGTGCAGGCGCCGCACTGGGCGAGCCCGCAACCGAACTTCGGGTTTCGCAAGCCGAGCTCGTTGCGCAGAGCATAGAGCAACGGCATGTCGGGATCGGCATCGATGGTGTGGTCCCTGCCGTTCACGTTGAGCGTGAAGCGCTTCGTCGTCATCGTGGTGCATCCTCCCTCATCGCAGCACCAAGCTCGGCGCCGGTCGGCAGCCCGCCGGCGCTGCGAGCGGGTCCCGCATGCCGCTCGCGGCCGTCAAAAGCCTGCGCAGGCTGCCTTGGCGAGGCCCGGAACGCCTTGCGCGCCCCCGACGCCGCGATCCCGGCACGCCAAGTGTCAGCGGTCGATGATCCAGAGCGCCAATCCAATCAGGCGCGTATCCTTCGCGGGCGCGTGCACAGCTATTGCCGGCGCCGCCACTGTCCGCCAGATGCACGATCCCTGTCAACGGGCGACGTCGAAGCATTCAGACGGCGAGCCCACCTCACGGCATGCCCGACAGCCGCTTAGCCACGCGGCGCCACCCTGGCGTCCGGAAAGCTGTCGGTTGAAGGGAAGTAGGGTTTGACATCGAGAAGCGGCGTGCCGTCGCGACAGTCGATGTTGCGCACACGGAGGATTGTTCCCGCCACGGCAAGCAGCTCCACGACGGCAAGGCCGATCGGGTTTGGCCGGATCGGCGAGCGCAGCGCAAACACGCCGCGCGGGCCGGTCAGGTGGCTCGGCGCCTGGCGGATGAGGTCGCGGCGGGCCTCGTCGAGCCAGTAGAGCAGCACCAGATGCGAGAAGAGTTCGACGCCTTCAAGGCCTGCGGCGTAGCGCGGATCGATCTCGACGGTGGCGACCGCATCCGCCTCCCGCGTGTTTTTCGGACACTCCGTGACGCTCGCGAAGGGCGTGCGGATGCGGCCGATGAAGTGGAGCGCTGCGTCCGCGCGCGATGGCAGTCTGATCGAGACCTCGCCCGGGCGCGGCGCCTTGGTGGTGCTCATTGCGGCGGCTCCACTGTGACTTAGCGTCTGAGGGGCGGAGCTTCGAGCGTTTGCCGCCCCCGGTCAATTGGAGTATCTAGTGCCGCTGGCCGGCACCCGTAGCTCAGCTGGATAGAGCGCTGCCCTCCGAAGGCAGAGGTCACAGGTTCGAATCCTGTCGGGTGCGCCACGGCTCACAGTGTCCGTTCCGGGGCCGGCGTGGACCGCCCGTAGGCCGGCCGTTGCTCATCGCGCACGCTCGAGACTGTTGCCTCGGCCGGGCTTGAGGTATTGATCTTGGGCGCGGGGCGAGTGCGGAAGGCGGCCAGCATGGCGCACGCAGCGGCTGCGATCGAAGTGCGTGGTCTCATCGCCGGCTACGGCACCGTGCCCGTGCTGCATGGCATCGATTTGGCGGTGCAGCCGAGCGAGTTCGTTGCCGTTCTGGGCTCCTCGGGCTGCGGCAAGACCACCCTTTTGCGCACCATCGCTGGCTTCCAGCCGGCCTTCGCCGGCGACATCCGCCTGTTCGGCAGGGACGTGACGGCGGTCGCTCCCGAGAAGCGCGGCGTGGCCATGGTGTTCCAATCCTACGCGCTGTGGCCGCACATGACGGTGCTCGGCAACATCGGCTACGGGCTGAAGCTGCGTGGGGTGTCGCGGGCCGAGATCCGGCGCCGGGTGGTGGCCATGCTGGATCTGCTCAATCTGCCCCGCGTCGAGGATCGCAAGGTGACCGATCTGTCGGGCGGGCAGCGCCAGCGCGTGGCGCTCGGACGCGCGCTCGCCATCGAGCCCAGCGTCCTGCTGCTTGATGAGCCGCTCTCCAACCTCGATGCCAAGGTGCGCCTGCAGTTGCGGGGCGAGATCAAATCTTTGCAGCGCAAGCTCGGGTTTGCCGCCATCCACGTGACGCACGACCGGGAGGAGGCCATGACCATGGCCGACCGCATTGTGGTCATGGACCAGGGGCGCATCGCGCAGGCGGGCACCCCTGAGGAAGTGTTCGACCGGCCCAATTCTGCATTCGTGGCCTCGTTCATGGGGGCCGACAACACCATCGACCTTGAGGTTTCGCGGCGCGGCGAAATGGCCGAGTTCAAAGTTCCGGGATCCGGGCGCGTTGCGGCCGCCTGCGCCGCACCCACGCCGACCGGGCGCCTGACCGCCCATTTCCGGGACGACGTAGCCCGCCTCGTGCCTCCTGACATGAGCGGCGAGGGCGAAATCGTGCTGCCCGGCACCATCATCGCGCGCGCCTATCCCGGCGGACATTATCGCTACGGTGTTGAGGTCTCAGGCCGTCATTACACCGTCAAGGACTCCGCCTACAGGGAGGTCGGCGAACCGATCGGCTTGAGCCTGCCCATCAGGGCCCTTCACCTGTTTCCGGCCGAAGCAACTTCTCAGTCTGGGAGGAATGAACCATGAGAGCGTGGATTGGTGTGATCGGGCTCGGTGCCGTTATCGGCGCGAGCCCTGCAACGGCGCAGACATCGGTGCTCAACGTTGCAACCGCCGGCGACCAGAACATGGTCGACTACGTCAAGGACTATCTGGGTCCGCTGTTTGAGAAGGCGAACCCCGGCGTAAAGGTCGTCGCCGTGGGAACCGGTCCCGGCGACGCGGGATCGCAGAAGATTTACGAGAAGCTCGAGGCCCAGAAGCGGGCCGGTGTCGATAAGGCCGATTTCGACGTCATCGTCGTGCACCAGAAGATGGCCGGCCAGATGGTGAACGAGGGCCTGCTTGCCCCTTACAAGGACAAGATCCCGACCGGACCCCTGGTCAGCCGCGACACCGCCAAGAACGCCCTCGGCACCAACGTCGACGGCTATGTGATGCCGATGTTCCACAGCCAGACGGCCATCGCCTACAACCCTGACCTTGTAAAGGATGTGCCGGGCAGCTACCGCGAGCTCGTCGAATGGGTGAAAAAGAACCCGGGCAAGTTCGGTTACAACGGCATCAAGGGCGGCATGTCGGGCGTGGCCTTCGTCACCGGCTGGGTCTACGCCTTTGGCGGTGACGCCGGCAAGCTGATCTCCGGCCCATACGACCCGGCGGCCAAGGCCGGCTGGGACAAGGCTCTGGCCGAGCTCAAGGACTTCAACCGCAACGTCGTCATCACCCCGGGCAATGCCGGTACCCTCGACATGCTCAATCGCGGCGAGATCGCCATGGGGCCGGTGTGGGTGGACATGTTCTACACCTGGATGGCCGACGGCAAGCTGCCGCCCAACATGAAACTGAAGCTGGTCGGCCCCGGCATGCCGGGCCAGCCCATGTACTACGCGATCCCGGCCAAGGCGGCCAACGCCGCACTGGCGCAGAAGTTCGTGGCGCTCGCAACGAGCCCCGAGGTCCAGGGCGAAGGCATCGTCAAGCGGTTCAACTGGTATCCGGGGATCGACGCCAAGCACCTCGAGGGCAAGCTCGACCCGGCGGTCTGGAAGAAGCTGTTCGCGGACATCTCGCCGGACGAGCTGTCGAGCAAGGGAAAGCCCTTCCCCATCAGCCAGTACTTCACCGACATCCTCGAGGCTTACGAGAAGAAGGTCGCCAACTAAGCTTTGGCGACCGACGGCGCCGGAGGCCAATGCGCCGGCGGCGCCGCGCTTGGGGATCGCTCACGTGTCCGAACCCTTGAAGTTGCGGCCCGACGCGCCGGCTCTGGGGCTCCTGCTGGTCGCGCCTGCTCTCGGCATGGTGCTGGCGCTGTTCGTCTACCCGTTCGCGCTTTCGATCGCGTCCGCGTTCACCGGACCGGACGGATTTCCGAGCCAGGCAAACTTCCTAAAGGCCTTCGAGCTTTACTCCACCGATGTCATATTCACGCTGCTCATCGTCGTCAGCTCGACGATCCTGACCGCACTCGCCGCCATCGCTATTGCGGGGACGCTGACACTGAGCGCAAGCCCCTGGCTCGTCGCCCTGCTCAAGGCCCTCTACCGCTGGCCGCTGTTCATTCCCTTCATCGTCGCCGCTCAGTGCATGCGCACGTTTCTGGCGAGAAACGGCCTCATGAACAATACGCTCGTCTCGCTCGGCCTGCTCGATCCGGCCATGGCACAGAGCTTCCTCGACTGGCGCGGCATCATCATCACCTTCGTGTGGAAGCAGACGCCGTTCGTGGCTCTGCTGCTCGCCGGTGCCATGGCCTCGCTCGATCGGGCCACCATCGAGGCCGCGCGCAATCTCGGTGCCGGGCGCGTGCGGGTTCTCCTCGAGATTGTCATTCCGCAGGTCGCCCCAACCCTGATGGTCGGCCTCGTACTCTCCTTCGTCACAATGCTGAGCGTGTTGTCCGTGCCTATGATGGTTGCGGGCTCGCAGCCGACCATGCTGACCGTCGACATGGCGTTCCGGATCAATGCCTACGGCGACTACCCGGTAGCCAACGCGCTGGGCGTCATCTCTTACCTGATGACCGCGGTTGCCGCTTGGCTCTACCTCCGCCACAGCCTGCGCGGGGAGGGCGGCCGCCCATGACGCTGCGCCGGCTTGCGGGCTTTGTTGCAAAAGCTGGCGCCATCGGCTTGCTGGCCTTTTTTCTCATCGGTCCGCTTGTGAACCTGCTGCTGTGGTCCGTCGCCGAACGCTGGTATACGCCCTACAAGCTGCCGGTCAGCTACGGGCTCAGATACTGGGAGATCGTGTTCCGCCCCACCGGCGACGCCATGGGCTCGCTTATGACCAGCATCGCCATCGCTCTGCTGGTCGTCGTCGTTGCGCTCGCCGTGTCCGTGCCGGCCGGTTATGCATTGGCCCGCCTGCGGCTGCCTTGGCGAACCGCCATCATGATCGCGTTCCTGCTGCCGCAGGCCTTTCCTTCCATCGCGGTCTATATCAACGTGGCGCGGGTGTTCTATGGCTTCGGCCTGACCGGAACGATCGCCGGCGTGGTGCTCGTGCACGCCGCCCACGCGCTCGTTTACTCGGTTTGGATCACCACGGCGGCGTTCGCTTCGGTCGACCGCGATCTGGAGCTTGCCGCGCGCAACATCGGGGCAAGCCCGCTTCACACCTTTGCGACGGTCACCTTGCCGCTGGCCGCCCCGGGGATCATGGCGAGCGCCATTTTCGTGTTTCTTGAGTCCCTCGACGAATTCACGGGCACCTTCTTTGTCGGCGTGCCGCAGGTCACCACCCTGCCGCTGCTGCTCTATAATGCCAGCATGGGGGGGAACTACCAGATCGCCTCGATCACGGCCCTGATCCTGCTCGTGCCGTCGGTCGCCTTCATGCTCGTGATCGAGCGTTTTCTGCGCGCCGATGTGCTCGCAAAGGTCGGACGATAAGACATGGCAACGGTTCGTCTCACGATGGCTCAGGCGCTGGTGCGCTTCCTCGCGGCGCAAAGGACGGAGGTGAACGGCCGCACTGCGCCGCTGTTCGGCGGGGTGTGGGCGATCTTCGGCCACGGCAACGTCGCAGCGCTGGGCGAGGCGCTCTCTACCCTGCGCGAGCAACTGCCGACCTTTCGCGCCCACAACGAGCAGGCCATGGCCCATGCGGCCATCGCCTATGCCAAGGCCGCGCGCCGCCGGCGCATGATGGCATGCACGACCTCCATCGGCCCCGGCGCCACCAACATGGTCACCGCCGCCGCCGTCGCCCACGTCAACAGACTGCCGGTGCTGCTGCTTCCCGGCGACGTGTTCGCGAACCGACGTCCCGATCCGGTCCTGCAGCAGATCGAGGACTTCGGCGACGGCACCGTGTCGGCCAACGACTGCCTGCGTCCGGTGTCGCGCTACTTCGACCGCATCACGCGGCCCGAGCAGATCATTCCGGCGCTCGCCCGCGCCATGGCCGTGCTGACCGATCCTGCCGAGTGCGGGCCGGTGACGCTCGCCCTGTGCCAGGACGTGCAGGCTGAGGCCTTCGACTACCCGGCCAGCCTGTTCGAGGAGCGGACCTGGACGCCACGGCGCGTGCGTCCCGACGAGCGGGAGCTGCGCGCGGCGGCCGCGCTGCTGTCCGCCGCTGCCTGCCCACTGATCATCGCCGGAGGCGGCGTGCTCTATTCGCAAGCGGAGGACGCGCTGCGCGCCTTCGCCGAACGCCACGGCGTTCCTGTCGCCGAGACCCAGGCCGGAAAGAGTGCTCTCCCCCATGACCATCCGATGGCCGTCGGCGGCATCGGAGTGACGGGCACCGGCGCTGCCAACGCGCTTGCCGGCGAGGCGGACCTCGTGCTCGCCGTCGGCACACGACTGCAAGACTTCACCACCGGCTCCTGGACGTTGTTCAAAAACACGGGGCGAAGGATCGTCGGGCTCAACGTGCAGCCGTTCGATGCCACCAAGCATTTGGCCTGCCCGGTCATCGCCGACGCGAAGGTGGGCCTTGCCGAGCTGTCGGCCGCGATCGGCTCATATCGATCTCCCCCGGCCTGGGCGGCCAGGGTGGGCGAGGTCAAGGCCGCGTGGGCGAGCACGCGCGAGCGCTACGTCGCCCACACCAACGCTGCCCTGCCGAGCGACGCGGAGGTGATCGGGGCGGTCGAGCGCACTAAACGTCCCGGCGACATCATCGTGTGCGCTGCCGGCGGTCTGCCCGGCGAGCTGCACAAGCTGTGGAACCCCACTGAGCCCGGCGGCTATCACCTCGAGTATGGGTACTCCTGCATGGGCTACGAGATCGCCGGCGGGCTCGGAGTCAAGATGGCCCTGCCCGACCGCGAGGTGCTCGTGATGGTGGGAGACGGTTCATACCTGATGCTGAACTCGGAGATCGCCACCTCGATCATGCTGGGGCTGAAGCTCACCATCGTGGTGCTCGACAACGGCGGTTTCGGCTGCATCGCCCGCCTTCAGGCGGCGTGCGGCGGAGAGCCTTTCAACAATCTGCTCGCCCAATCGAGACACGTAGGCCTGCCGGACATCGATTTTGCCGCCCACGCGAGGAGCCTCGGCGCCCATGCCGAGAAGGTGACGGGCATTTCCGAGCTGGAGGCTGCGCTGGCGCGCGCCCGCGCGAGCGAGCGCACCAGCGTCATCGTCATCGACACCGACCCGCAGCGGGCGACCGATGCGGGCGGGCACTGGTGGGACGTGGCGGTGCCCGAGGTGTCGGAGCGCGCCGAGGTGGGTAGAGCGCGCTCCGCCTACGTGCAGAGCCTGTCCAAACAGCGGCTGGGAGACTGACGCGCGTGAGCATTCGCATTGGCGCCAATCCGATCGGCTGGTCGAACGATGATTTGCCTGAACTTGGCGGCGACACCCCGCTCGAGGTTTGTCTCAAGGAGGCCAAGGAGGCGGGGTTTGCCGGCATGGAGCTCGGCCGCAAGTTCCCGCGCAAGGCGCCGGCGCTCAAGAAGGCGCTCGAACCGTTCGGGCTTGCCTGTGTCTCCGGCTGGTATTCGGCCGAATTGCTGAAGCGCGACGCGAAAGCCGAGCTGAAGGCTCTTAAACCCCATCTCGGTCTGCTCAAGGCCATGGGCTCGAAGGTGCTCGTCTTCGCCGAGACCTCGAACACCGTCCACACCGATCGCAAGGTGCCGCTATCGAAGCGGCCGGTCCTTGCCGCCGATGCCTGGCGGGAACTGGGGCGGCGGATGACCGAGGTCGCCGAGCACACGCTTGAGAACGGCGTTCGCCTTGTTTACCACCACCACATGGGCACCGTCGTACAGTCCGCCGACGATATCGAACGGTTGATGACGGTTACCGGCAGTGCCGTCCATCTGCTGCTCGACACCGGGCATGCGACATGGGCCGGCGCCAACCCGATCGCGCTCGCGCGCCGCTACAAGGACCGCATCGCCCATGTGCACGCCAAGGACGTCCGCAAGGACATCATGCATTGGGCGCGGCTCGCCGACGTCAGCTTTCTCGACGCGGTGATCGCCGGCGTTTTCACTGTGCCGGGCGACGGCATGGTGGACTTTCCCGGCGTGCTGAAAGAGCTCAAGGGCTACGCCGGCTGGATCGTCGTCGAAGCCGAGCAGGACCCGGCCAAGGCCGAGCCGCTGACCTATGCCAGGCTCGGTTATAAGAATCTGCGCCAAGCCTTGCGCAAGGCCGGACTCAAGACGGCGACGGAATGACCGTGACGCCGTGGTCGGCGAAGCGAATCCACACCCGGGAACCGACGGCGAATGGGCGCATCACGCCGCGATCGACCGCGAACAGCTCGCCGAGCGGGGTTGCCACCGTGTATTCCATGTGCGTGCCGAGGTAGGCGGCCTTGGCGATGCGCCCTTCTAGCGCCTGCTGCCCGCCCGGCGGCTCGGCGGAGAGCAGCAGCGAGTCCGGGCGAATGGCAACCTTAACCGCGCCCGGTTCCGCATCGCGGTGTCTGAGCGTGAGCACGATGCCGGCGAGAGTCACCCGGGCAAGCGCGCCTTGCGGGGAGGACATCTCGCCGACCACCAGATTGGAATCGCCGATGAAGTCGGAGACGAACAGACTGGCCGGCTCCTCGTAAAGCTCCCGAGGCGTCCCCGATTGCGCGATGCGCGCATTGGACATGACGATGATGCGGTCGGAGACGGCGAGCGCCTCCTGCTGGTCGTGGGTGACATAGGCCACGGTGAGATTGAGTCGCTGCTGCAGCTCGCGGATGTCCTCGCGCACGCGGCGTCTGAGCTTCGCATCGAGGTTGGACAAGGGCTCGTCGAACAGCAGCACTTGCGGCTCGAGCACCAGGGCCCTGGCGACGGCCACCCGCTGCTGCTGACCTCCGGAAAGCTCCGATGGCATGCGCGATTCGAAGCCCTTGAGACCGACAAGGCCGAGCTTCTCCATGGCCATCTCCCGCGCTCGCGCCTTGCCTGCGCCGCTCACCATCGGCCCGTAGGCGACGTTGTCGATCACCGACATGTGCGGAAAGAGGGCGTAGGATTGAAACACCATGCTGACGTCGCGGTCTGCTGCGGAGGACCGGGTGACGTCGCGGCCGCCGATCAAAATTTGGCCCTCGCTTGCCATTTCCAACCCGGCGATGAGGCGCAGCGTCGTGGTCTTGCCGCAGCCCGAGGGCCCGAGCAGCGTGACGAGCTTGCCCGATTCGATGGTGAAGGAGATGTCATCGACCGCAGTGACCGTGCCGTAGCGTTTGGTCACGTTGCGAAATTCCACCGACGCGGGGGCAGCGCCCTTCATATGGTTCCCGTTCTCTCGAACGCCCTGATGGTCTCCGGACGGCCGCACGCCCGCGGCCTCAACCTGCTCCCTGCAAAGCCACATCGCCCGCCGTCCGCCGGCCGAGCTTGCGTTCGCCGACCAGCAGCTGGATGGCCGAGATCGCCAGCACCATGACCACGATCAGCACCGAGGAATAAGCGATCGCCAGTCCGAACTCGCCCGCTTCCACTCGGCCGACGATGTAGGCCGTCGCCATGTTGTACTCGGCCGACACCAGGAAGATTACGGCGCTGACGGCGGTCATGGCGCGCACGAAGCCGTAGACCAGCGAAGCGACGATGGCAGGCCTGAGCAACGGTAGGATGATGCGCCGCACGGTGGTGAAGGACCGCGCCCCCAACGTCAGCGAGGCCTCGTCCAAGCTCTTGTCGATCTGGCTCATGGTGGCGATGCCGGCGCGAACGCCGACCGGCATGTTGCGGAACACGAAGCAGATCACGAGGATCAGCCCGGTGCCGGTCAGCTCGATGGGCGGCACGTTGAAGGCGAGGATGTAGCTGACCCCGACCACCGTGCCGGGGATGGCGAAGCTGAGCAGCGTCACGAATTCGAACGAGCGCTGTCCGGCGAAGCGCTGGCGCGACAGCAGATAGGCGGTGAGCAGACCGATTGCCGCGGTCAGCGGCGCCGAGATCGCCGAGACCTCGAGCGTGGTGATGAGCGAGTTCCAGGCCGAGCCCGAGAAGTGCAGTCCCCACGGCGCCTGCTCGATGCGGAACCCGGTCAGGTAGTGCTCGAGCGTCGGCGTGAAGTCGCGACCCATGGCGGTGACAAAGCCGCCGACCAGGATCGTCACGTAGATGACCGCGGTCAGGATGATCCACGGGATCACCACTGCATAGCACGCCCAGGCCACGCCGCGCGGCAAGGGAGCGTGCAGCCCGGAGTCGCCCTTTCCGGTCACCGTCGTATAAGCGACGCGCCCGACCCAGCGGTGCTGCGCCCAGAATGCGGCGAGCGTGAACGACAAGAGCACGATGGCAAGCACGGCGGCACGGCCCTGATCGTGGGCCGCCCCCACCACCGCGAAGAAGATTTTGGTGGACAGCACATCGAAGTTTCCCCCGAGCACCAGAGGGTTGCCGAAGTCGGCCATGCTCTCCACGAAGCCCAGCAGGAAGGCGTTGGCCAATCCCGGCCGCATCAGCGGGAACGAGATCGTCGCGAACGTCGTCCAGCTCTTGGCTCGCAAGGTCTGCGATGCCTCCTCGAGCGCCGGACTGATGCCCTGCACCACGCCGATGAGCACCAGGAAGGCGATCGGGGTGAAGGCCAGCATCTGGGCCAGGAACACGCCAGGCAGGCCATAGATCCAGCGGGAACGCGCGATGTCGAACCATTCCTCGAGCAAGGTCGAGACGGCGCCGGCGCGGCCGAACAGCAAGATGACGGCAAGCCCGATGACGAACGGAGGCGTGATGATGGGCAGGATCGTCATGACTCGAAGGGCGCCTTGGAAGGGAAACCGCGTGCGCGTGGCGATGAGAGCGAAGGCGAGGCCGAGCGCCGTCGTGCCGACGCCGACCAGAACGGCAAGAAACAGCGTGTTCCAGGCAACCCCGCAGCGCAGCGAGGCGTAGAGGCAGCCGAGGCCCCATACCGATTCGTCGAAGAACTTGGCGGCAAACTCGCCCAGCGCCAGGTTGCCGCTATTGTCGCGCACTGCGCTCGACAGGATCTGGACGATGGGGAAGAAGACGAAGAGCAGGATGAGGGAGAGCACGAGCCCGATCGAGGACACGGTGAAGGCGTCGCCGCGGCAGTAGCCGCGGCCGGCGAGGCCGTGAGTGAGCAGCATCAGGAACGAGACGGCGGTCAGGAACGCCCCGTAGCCCATGCCGGCCTGCTTCGGGCCGGGCGCGCCCATGAGCGCGCCGATCCAGGCCGCGCTCCAGCCCCGATGATCGATGGCAAAGCCTTGCAGGCATAACCAGCTAAGCCCCACCGCTCCGGCCGCTACGAGCCATCTCGCCGCGTCCGCTTCGTTCGACCTCGCGAAGAGAGGCGCAGCGCCGATCAGGAGCGGCACGAGCAGCGGGGCCAACCACGGCCGTCCGCCGGTCAGGCCGAGGACCAGCCCCGAGCCAAGACCGCCGCCGTCAATCAGGTACCAGGGCAGGATCGCAAATCCGGCCCAACCGAGCCCCAGCCACAGGAGAGCGGACTTCTTCACGTTCCGCCTCCGACCGTGGTATGGGCCAAGCTACCTCGGCGGCGCTTGAACACACCGCCCGCCGGGCAGCCGAAGCACCGCGCCGCTCGCGACGCCGGCGGGCGGCCGCTCATTTGGCGAGGTTCTTCACCTCGGCATCCCATTTCGAAAGCAGCCGTTTGCGCTCGCTGGAGGAGCCGTACTTGGCGAAGTTGTAGTCGATCAGCTTGAGCTCCGAGAGCTTGGGCGCCTGCGGCGGCACCGGCGCACTCTTGTTCGATGGCACCTGGTAGTTCTTGGTCTCGGCACCGAGCGCCTGGGCGGCGGGCGTCAGCGCCCAGTCGTACCACTTCTTGGCGTTGTCGATGTTCTTGGCGCCCTTGATGATGGACATGGAGCCGATCTCGTAGCCGGTGCCTTCGCAGGGCGCCACCGTTTTCACGTCCGGATTGGTGACGGTCATGGCGATCATATCGTGCATGAACGTGATGCCGATTGCCGACTCCCCGAGGCTCACCGCCTTGGCCGGTGCCGCGCCCGACCTCGTGTATTGATTGACGTTCTTATGCAGGGCCTTGAGGTAGTCCCAGCCCTTGTCCTCGCCCATCAGCTGAATGATGGTGGCGAGCAGCGTGTAGGAGGTGCCCGAAGAGTTCGGATCGGCGACCTGCACCTCGTCTCGGTACTCTGTGCGCAGCAGGTCCTTCCAGCACTTGGGCTCTGGCAGCTTCTTCTGCGCCAGCGTCTTGGCGTTGTAGCCGAAGCCGAGCGCGCCCGAGTAAATGCCGATGGTCCGGCCCTTCGTCTGCTGCCACTGGCGCACGGCCCAGTCCTGCAGTTCGCCCATCTTCGGCGACTTGTACTCTTCGGTCAGCCCCTCCTCGGCCGCCTGCAGATGTGGATCGCCGGTGCCGCCCCACCAGACGTCGCCGCGCGGGTTCTGCGATTCGGCCTTGACCTGGGCATAGGTCTCGCCCGAGCTCTTGCGGGTCATGGCCACCTTGATGCCGCTGTCCCGCTCGAAGGCGGTGACCGCGGCCCTGCACCAGTCCTCGTTGACGGCGCAGTAGAGCACGAGATTGCCCTGGGCGAGGACGGGCGTCGCCAGGGCGGCAACCGCGCAGGAGCCGGCCACGCCCGTCAATATTCGCGTCAAAGCAGCCGAAACTTTCATGGTTTCTCTCCCTAGTGGCCGTTTCTGCGGTGTGGCATTTTGTGGCAACGCTAGCATTCTTGGCGCTGTCGGCCAAGCAAGCCCGAAGCGTCAGCTGCCAATCCCGGTGGCCGCAATCAGCGTCTCTCGCAGGGCGGGCGTGGCCGCGAGCACCGGGTTTCCGCGGCGCAGTCCGTCGTTGGCGAGAAAGTCGTTGGTTGAGCCGCCTGCCTCCTGCACCAGCAGGATCCCGGCGAGTGCGTCCCAGGCATTGATGTGCAGCTCCGCATAGCCGTCGATACGGCCGGCCGCCACGTATGCGAGGCCGAGCGCGCCCGAGCCCGAGCGCATGATGCCGGCCCCGGTCGCGACCACGCGGGCAACCATCTCGGCATACTCCGCCATCGGCCGGCGCTTCGACCAGCCAAGTTCGACCGTCGCCTGCCGAATGTCGGTGGTGGGGCTCACCGCAAGGCGGGTTCCGTTGAGCCAAGCACCCTGGCCTCGCGCCGCCGAATAGAGCTCCTCGTGTATCGGGTCGCAAATCGCCCCGACCTCGATCCGCCCGTCGCAGACGAGCGCGATCGAGATGCCGAAATGGGGGATGCCGCGCGCGAAGTTGGCCGTTCCGTCGATGGGGTCGACCACCCAGGTCCGGCGCCGGAATTCGCCGCCGCCCTCCTCGCCAAAGAAGCCGTCTTCCGGAAACGCCTGCGCCAGTCGGTCGGCGATGAGGCGTTCCAGCTCGCCGTCCGCCTCGGTCAGGAAGTCCTGGTCGCCCTTGAACGAGAAGGTGCCGGGCTTGCGGGTTGCAAACAGCCGCCGGGCCAGGACGCCTGCATCGCGCGCGGTCTGTACGGCGACCGCAAGGCATGCTTCGAGGTCGGCCTGCACTGCGGTTCCTACAGCAAAATGGCGATGAGCGTTGACGATGTGGCGCACAATACGGCTTGATGGAGCCCGCTACAAGGTGGGCGCCCGGCTTGAGGGGTACGCGGTATGCTGACATTCGCCCAGTTCGGTGCCGGCCGGATCGGCCAGATCCATGCCGCAAACCTCGCTCTCAATCCCAAGGCGCGCCTGCGCTATGTCGTCGACGTCGATGCCAAGGCGGCAACGGCTCTTGCCGAGCGCACGGGCGCGCAGGTTGTAGACCGCGAGCGGGCTCTCGCCGATGCCGCCGTCGATGCGGTCGTCATCGCCTCCTCCACCGATACTCACGCCGACCTGGCCATTGCCGCCGCGGCGGCGGGCAAGGCGGTCTTCTGCGAGAAGCCGATCGATCTGGCGCTGGAGCGCGTCGATCGCTGCCTGGCTGCGGTCAGAAAGGCCGGCGTGCCATTCATGGTCGCCTTCAATCGCCGCTTCGATCCGAGCTTCCGGGCGCTCAAGGCGCGCATCGATGCCGGCGACATCGGGCAGGTCGAACAGGTGATCATCACCAGCCGCGATCCGGGCCTGCCGCCGATTGCCTACCTCAGGTCGTCGGGCGGTCAGTTCCGCGACATGACCATTCACGACTTCGACACGGCGCGCTGGCTGCTCGGCGAGGAACCGACCGAGGTTTTCGCCTATGGGAGCTGTCTCGTTGATCCGGCGGTGGCGGCGGTGGGCGACGTCGATTCCGCCATGGTGCTGATGCGCACCGGCTCGGGCCGGCTTTGCCACATCAACAACAGCCGCCGCGCCGCCTACGGCTACGACCAGCGCATCGAGGTGCATGGATCGAAGGGCAGACTGATCGCCGGCAATCACATGCCCACCACTGTGGAGCTGGCGGACGGGCAGGCCGTGAAGAGCGACAAGCCGCTCCACTTCTTCCTGGAGCGCTATGCCGAATCCTACCGTGCCGAGCTCGCCGCCTTTATTGACGCCGTTGTTGCCAAACGGCCGATGCCGGCCGCGGTAGATGATGCCCGCCAAGCCCTGGTGCTTGCCGAGGCCGCTCTGCTCTCCTGCAAGGAGGGCCGACCGGTCAAGGTGAGCGAGATCGGCGGAGGACCGCAATGATCGCCCTTAACCTCAGCGGCAAAGTCGTCCTCGTCACCGGCGCCACGCAAGGCATCGGCGAAGGGATTGCGCGCGCCTCGGCCGAAGCGGGCGCCGCCGGCCTCGCGCTCACCGGGCGCAATGCTGAACGGGGGGCGCAGGTCGCACGCACCATCGCGGACGCCGGGTGTGCCGCCCACTTCATCGCCGGGGACCTCGAGAGCGAGCCGGACTGCCGGCGCATCGCCGGTGCCGCCCTCGATCGTTTCGGTCGCATCGACGGTCTCGTCAATGCCGCCGGATTGACCGATCGCGGCACCATTGAGTCGACCTCCGTGGCGCTCTGGGATCGGCTGTTCGCCGTCAACGTGCGCGCTCCCTTCATCCTGACGCAGGAGGTGGTGCGCGCACTCAAGGCCGCCGGGCGGCCGGGCAGCATCGTCAACATCATTACCCGCTCAAGCCACGGCGGCCAGCCCTTCCTGACCGCCTACTCGGCCAGCAAGGGAGCTCTGGCCGTGCTGACCAAGAACACGGCCCATGCGCTGCGCAAGGATCGCATTCGCGTCAACGGACTGAACATCGGTTGGTCGGACACCCCAGGCGAGCACGTGATCCAGCAGCGCGATGGAAAGCCCGCCGATTGGCTGGTCCGCGCCGAGCGCGAGCAGCCGTTCGGCAGGCTGATCAAGCCGCGCGACGTGGCAATTGCAGCGGTCTATCTGTTGAGCGACGCATCGCAGATGATGACCGGCGCCGTCATCGACTTCGATCAGAACGTCATGGGTGCCTACGACTGAGCCGAGTTGACCGGGAGCGGCGGCCGCCGCTCCTGAGCGGGCATGTGGAGCGGCGTTCTGCGGCTTGCCGGGGGGCGCGTCGCCCATCCGCCGGCCCGGCGCCGCCGACGACATCCATCCTCTTTCAATATGAACGAATGGCGTGGCACTCTGCCGGCAGGGCTGGGCGGCAGAGGATGTTCCATGACCGAAGACGTGACGAAAATTGGCCTCTCGATCCGCTGCACCGACCCCGATTGGCGCGACCTTGCGCACAACATCGACGAGGCGCTGAAGGCCGGCGTCGACTGCGTTGAGCTGCCGCTGCACCAGCTCGATGTCATCGCCGGCGGGAGGATCCTGCACGACCGGCTGGCGCGCATCCGCGCTGTTACGGATGGCCGTGGCGCCCGCTACACCATGCACGGCCACTTGGCGATCAACCTGATGGACGAGCCGCATCGGCTTTCTTTGCACCGGGCTCTGCTTGCCGCCAACATCGAGGTTGCCGCCGCGCTCGGCGCGGTCCACCTCGTCGTGCATTCAGGCTTTGCCCGCAAGGGTCCGGCAGCCGCCGTCGAGGATGCCTATGCCCGTCAGCGCGAGGCGCTGCATGCGGCCGGCGAGCTGGCGGCGGCGGCCGGCGTCATTTTGTGCGTTGAGAATATCTTCGAATTCACCGGCGCGCGGATCACCGCGCTGCCGGGTCGCCTTGCGCGCGAGCTCGCCGCGATCGCCCACCCCTGTGTGCAGGCCACTTTCGATTTCAGCCACGGCCATCTCCATTGCGCGATGTTGGGCGCCGATTTCATGGCCGAGGCGAAAGAGCTGTCACCCTTTGCCCGACATCTGCACGTGCACGACAGCTTCGGCCGGCCAGCGGATTTTTGGACCTTTTCGCCGACCGAGGCATTGGCCTTTGGAACCGGCGACCTGCATCTTCCGTTAGGCTGGGGCAGCGTGCCGTTCGAGCGCATCGCCGCCGAATGCCGGTTTCCGGCGGGCGTCGTTGCCGATATCGAGCTGCAGGAGCGCTACTGGTCGCAGCTTGGCCCATGCATCGAGGCAACACGGGCCTTCGCCGCGCGCCTGCGATCCTAGGGCCGCCGCGGCTCGTCACATTTTTGACCCTGACGTGGCAGGCGCCCACGATACGGCATGAGAAGCACAAAAACGGGGCAATTCGGTACCCCATTCCGGCACATCAAATTGAACGTAAATGCAGTGGCACATACCTAACTGTCGCAGTAGCATGGTGACTTCACAGGTAGCGAGTAGGAAGGAGCCCACACATGGCCGTCCAAATCGTGATGGATCGCACAGGTGATACGCGGCACGAGTTCGATGCTACCGATGCAAAGGCAGTGGCCTTGGCGGAAAAGCGGTTCCGCGAGCTCACCGGCCGCGGCTTCCGCGCCGTCGCCTTGGGGGAGGGAAGCAGCCCCGGTAGAGTGCTTGGCCGCTTCGACCCGACCGTTGAGCGGACCCTGTTCATCCCTCAGCTGCAAGGCGGGTGATGGAGCGTGTGCGCGAAATCCTGAGGGCCCTGTTCCGCAGGGTCCTCAGCGATCATGGTCGCGAGCCGCCGACGCTCACCGACGTGTTCGTGGAAGGCGGTACCGGTTGGCTGGGGCCGCAGATCGGAGTGGTTTTCTCCAACGGTTACCGCGCCTGGGCGCCGCTCCAGCGCTCCGATGAGTGGAGGAACTCCGAGGAACTGGCGGCCTGGGAACTGCCGAGCCGCCGGCGTGCGGTGTGCCGCGAGGCGCACCTGATCTACGCCGAGGTTCTGTCGGCGCATCGGCTCGAGCTGAGGCAACAGCGCCGCTCGCGCATTGCCCAGCAGATCGAGCGGCTGGCGCAGAGCTTCCGGCCGCGCCGAGAAAGCGCGCTGTTCTTCACCGTAGGCCGCAGGCTGTTCGACGACGAAGGAAGTGCCGAGGCGCAGGAGCGCGGCATGCGGCTGCTGAAGGAGAACCTCTCTCCCCTTCAGCGCGAACAGTACGAGAAGCACCGCTATTTCGAAGTGATCGGCGGCCGGACCGGACGACGCTATCGGATCCGTCACGGCCGCATGATGAACATCGATCAGCTCGACGCCAAGGGAAGACAGGTGTGCGGCTGGTGCTTTTTTCCGGAAGGACATTTGGTGGCCGGCGACGTGATGCTGGCCCAGAAGCTGGCGCTCGAACTGTTCGAGGCCGAGGCGCTCGAGGTCGCCAACAGATTTTGACGGCGGCGCGAGCGCAATGCACGCTCGTCAGGTTGGCGCGCTGCGGGAATTGGGTTGACGCTCGCGGCCGATGCCCACATATCTGGCAACGGGGCAAAGCGATGGAGATCGCCATGCGAAGAACAATCATTACCTCGTTTGCCGTCGTGGCCTTGGCTTTAGGCACGATGACCGCCACGGCGGAGAGGGCCGAAGCCCACCGCGGCGGCGCCATTGCTGCCGGAGTGGCCGCCGCCATCATCGGCGGCATCCTGCTTCACAGCCTCTCGCGTCGGCACTATCGGCGTCATTACCACTACTACTACTATGACGACTACCACTACCGCCCGCGCGTCTATTACGTGCCGCGCTCCTACCGCAAATACCGCTATTACCGGCACGGTCCGCGACTGCTCCGGCGCTACCACTACTGATCGTGCGCCAAAAGAGAAGCTGTCGGCCGCCGCGCATGCCGCGTGGCGGCCGTTTCAGTGAGCGGACCGGCCGTGGCCTTCATGCGGCCCGGCGGCGGTCGCTGCTGGCGTGGAACGCCACCACAGGCGCGGCGCTATGGGCGACAGCAGGCGCGTGCGCCCAGCCATAAGCGAACATCGTCATCAGTACCGATGCGGCGAAGAAATAGGCGCCGGGCAGCACCGTGGCCGCGGCGTAGCCGGAGGAGTTCACGTAGAAAATCATCAGCGCCAGCACCATCACGTCGGTCATGGAGTAGCGCCCGATCCATTCCATCGTAAGGATGGAGCGGCTGCGGAACGCGGTGGCCGAATCCGGCGAGGTGACGAGCGTCAGCAGGTACATGAGCTTGAGGAAAGGAAAGAAGATCGACACGGCAAACAGTATCGTGCAGAGCAAATACTCTTCGTTTCCGTAGAGCGCGGAGATGATGGTCACAATCGAGTGTTCGTTGGTCCATACGTAGGCGGTGGTGAAGCGGATGACGGGCAGGCTGATGCCGAGCGCGAAGAACACCGTCGCCAGAATGATGAACAAGCTGAGCACCACGTTGCGCAGCCTCCACACCGGGCGGGTGGCGGCCGATCGGACCGCGGGCGCACCCTCGATCCGGACCCAGGCGAAGGCCAGCATCATCAGCACCACCGCGGCGGTGAAGAAGTAGGCGCCGGTGAGGCTCACCACATCGTAGACGCCCTGGCTCTTGAGGAAGAATATCGTGAGGGCGAGCACAAGGACATCGTGCATCGACCACTTGCCGAGCCACTCAAGCGCCCTTAAGCGTCTCGCCTGCGGCGCCATCTCCGCTGCGCTCAACGTCGAGAGCAGAAGCAGGTAGATGAGCTTGAGCGCGGGCAGCGCGATCGAGAACACGAGCACGCTGAGCCCGAGGAAGTACTGCCCGTCACGCAGCAGAACGCCGACCGTGGAGAGAAGCGAATGCTCCGTGCTCCAGAATACGTACTTGGTGAGGCGGATTACGGGCAGGCTGATGCCGAGCGCCAAGCAGACGCTTGCGGCGAGGATCGTCAGGCTCAACAGGAAGCGCCGCCCGCCGAGCGCCATTGCTCGCGCCCCTTTTTACTGCGCCGATTGTCGCCGCCGATGACCGCGACCTGCTAGGTCCGGCGGAGTGGCGAAACCGTGACCGGGCGGCGCTTCGCCCTAGGCGACGGCGGTCTTGCCCCTGAAGGCGATGCCCTTCTCCTTGAGCATCTGCTGCAGCTCGCCCGCTTCGTACATCTCGCGCACGATGTCACAGCCGCCGACGAACTCGCCCTTGATGTAGAGCTGCGGGATGGTCGGCCAATTCGAGTAGGCCTTGATGCCCTCGCGCACGCTCATGTCCTCGAGCACGTTGACGTCCTTGTAGTCGACGCCGAGCAGCTGCAGGATCTGGTCCACCTGCATGGAGAAGCCGCATTGGGGCATGCCCTTGCGGCCCTTCATGAACAGCACGACATCGTTGCCGGCGATGGTCTTGGCGATCCAGGCCCTCACGTCCTGTTCGGCGGTCATGGGTTTTCCTTTCCGTGCGTGCGGCGCTTTGCTTGTAGCGCCGGCCATCGAGTGGAGGATGTGGCGCCGCCGCCGCCAAAGTCAATCCTTGGCGGCCGTTGTCAACGCCAAGGCGTGAAGCGTGCCTCCCATGCGCCCACCGAGCGCTTCGTAGACCATTTGATGCTGCTGCACCCGGGTCTTGCCCTTGAAGGCGGATGAGACGACGTGCGCGGCGAAGTGGTCGCCGTCGCCGGCGAGGTCCTTGATGGTGACGTCGGCGTCCGGAAATTTTGCCCTGATCAGTCGCTCGATTTCGTGGGCGTTCATCGGCATTCTGGCGGCCCTCGATCCGTGTCGATGATGGTTGAACACAGGCTACCAGGACGCTCCGGAACGGAGCAAGAACCTTCGCGCAGCGGGTTTTAAGCCAATCCCATATAGTGCGGCAGCCAGCTTTCGTGTGCCGATTTGAGGTCGCCGAGGGCGAGCGCCGCCTCCCCCTTGAGCAGCAGCGCCTCGCCGCCGGTGCGGCCGACGATGCGGGCCGGCAGGGCCAGCAGGCGCGCACGGGCGATGACGTCGTCGGCATGCCGGGGGGCCACCTCGACGACGTAGCGGCCCTGGTCTTCGCCGAACCACACCGCGTGCGCCGGCAACCGGCCCTCGTAGGCGAACAGCTCAACGCCGATGCCCCCGCCGAGCGCCATCTCGGCGATGGCGACCAGCAGGCCGCCGTCGCTCACGTCGTGCACCGCCTTGGCGCGGCCCTCCCGGATCAGCCTGCGAACGAGGCTGCCCGCCTTCAACTCGTCCGCGAGATCGACCGGCGGGGGTGCCCCCTCGAGCTTCTTGGTGCAGATCTGCTGGTAGAGCGACTGGCCGAGCCAGCCCTGCTCGCGCCCGATCAGGATCAGCAGGTTGCCGGCGCCCGTGAGCTTGAGGTCGGCGATTTTTCCAAGGTCCGGCACGAGCCCGACACCGCCGATGGCGGGCGTCGGCGGGATGGCGACGCCGTTGGTCTCGTTGTAGAGCGAGACGTTGCCCGAGACGACGGGGAAGTCGAGCGCCTTGCAGGCTTCGGCCATACCCTCGATGGCGCCGACGAACTGGCCCATCACCTCGGGCCGCTCCGGGTTGCCGAAATTCAAGTTGTCCGTGATGGCGAGAGGATCGGCGCCGACCGCGGTCAGATTGCGCCAGGCCTCGGCCACGGCCTGCTTGGCGCCCGTGACCGGATCGGCAGCAACGTAGCGGGGCGTCACGTCGCAGGTGAGCGCCAGCCCCTTGTTGGTGCCGTGCACGCGCACCACCGCGGCGTCCCCGCCCGGCCTGAGGATGGTGTCGCCCATCACCATGTGGTCGTACTGCTCCCAGATCCAGCGGCGCGAGCAGAGCGCGGGACTGCCCATCATCGTCTTCAGCGTAGCGAGGATGGCGTTGGGCGCCTTCACCCACTCGGGCAGGATCGGCTTCGGCGGCACCGTCGCCACCCACGGGCGCCGGTAGAGCGGAGCCGAGTTGGCGAGCGCGGCCACCGGGATGTCGGCCTCCACCTTGCCCTTGTGCCTGACGATCATGCGGCCGCTGTCCGTGGTCTTGCCGATCACCGCGAAATCGAGCCCCCACTTGCGGAAGATCGCCTCGGCTTCGGCCTCCGCCCCCGGCTTCAGCACCATCAGCATCCGCTCCTGCGATTCCGACAGCATCATCTCGTAGGCCGTCATGCCGGCCTCCCGCTGCGGCACCAGGTCCAGCTCGAGCTCGATGCCGACCCCGCCCTTGTCGGCCATCTCCGAGGTGGACGAAGTAAGTCCCGCCGCGCCCATGTCCTGGATGGCGATGATGGCGTCCTTGGCCATCAGCTCCAGGCACGCCTCGATGAGGAGCTTCTCCGTGAACGGGTCGCCGACCTGCACGGTCGGGCGCTTCTCGCTCGAGTTGTCGTCGAACTCGGCCGACGCCATGGTGGCGCCGTGGATGCCGTCGCGTCCCGTCTTGGAGCCGACGTAGACGACGGGCAGCCCCACGCCCTTCGCTGCCGAGTAGAAGATCTTGTCCTTGCGGGCGAGGCCCACGCACATGGCGTTGACCAGGATGTTGTTGTCGTAGCCCGCATCGAAGTTGGTCTCGCCGCCGACCGTCGGCACGCCGGTGCAGTTGCCGTAGCCGCCGATGCCGGCCACCACGCCGGCGAGGAGGTGGCGCGTCTTGGGATGGGCGGGATCGCCGAAGCGCAGCGCGTTCAAGTTGGCAACGGGGCGTGCGCCCATGGTGAACACGTCGCGCATGATGCCGCCGACGCCGGTCGCGGCACCCTGATAGGGCTCGATGTAGCTCGGGTGGTTGTGGCTCTCCATCTTGAACACGGCGGCATCGCCGTCGCCGAGGTCCACGACGCCGGCGTTCTCGCCCGGGCCCTGGATCACCTGGGGACCGGAGGTCGGCAGCGTCCTGAGCCAGACCCGGCTCGATTTGTAGGAGCAGTGCTCGGACCACATCACCGAGAAGATGCCGAGCTCGGTGAGCGAGGGCTCGCGCCCGAGAATCTTCAGCAGCCGCTCGTACTCGTCAGGCTTGAGCCCGTGCTCGGCCACGAGCTCCGGCGTGATCACGGGGTTGGCGGAGGTCTTTGCATCCATGCAGATGGGCTCGGCCGGAATCAGCGACTGGTCCGGTCGAGCTTATAGCGGGTGTGGGCGAGGTTGTCGCGCCGCAGCAAGGGGTTATGAACGGACCAACGCGCGCCCGGACGAGGCCGCGGACAAACTCGACCGCGGCCGCCGTCCTCTCTCACCGTCATCCCGACGCAGGTCGGGATCCACGCCAGCTTCGGCGTGCACGCGGTCGATGGCAATGCGCGCCCGGACGAGGTCTGCGGACCACTCGCCCCGAGAGCAAGCGGCACTTGCCGGCCTGCGCCGGCATGACGGGGTGGGACGTGGATGCCGGCCTGCGCCGGCATGACGGAGGGGGGAGCGTAGCAAGAGCAAGTGGCCCCTGGCGTGGATGCCGGCCTGCGCCGGCATGACGGGGTGGGACGTGGATGCCGGCCACCGGCCTGCGCCGGTGCAGGCTGCGCCGGCATGACGGGGGTGCTTGAGGCACACGTTTGCGCCTCCCTCCAACGTCATCCCGACGAAGGTCGGGATCCACGCAAGGGTCGGCGGGCACGACGTCAATGGCAACGCGCGCCCGGACGAGGCCGCGGACAAACTCGACCGTGGCGCAAGTGGCACTTGGCGTGGATGCCGGCCACCGGCCTGCGCCGGTGCAGGCTGCGCCGGCATGACGGAGGGGGTTGCTTGGGGCGCACGGTTGCGTCTCTCTCACCGTCATCCCGACGCAGGTCGGGATCCACGCAAGCTTCGGCGTGCACTCGGTCGATGCCAGCACGCGCCCCGGCGAGGCCTCGCGCACTCTCGACCGTGGCGCACGCGGCACTTGGCGTGGATGCCGGCCTGCGCCGGCATGACGGGAGGGGGCGTGGATGACGGCCTGCGCCGGCATGACGGAGGGGGCGTGGATGCCGGCCTGCGCCGGCATGACGGGAGGGGGCGTGGGGTGCCGGCCACCGGCCTGCGCCGGTGCAGGCTCTGCCGGCATGAGGGGAGCGCGGTTCGCTCCCGACAGCGGCCGGTCCGTCACCGTCCCTGGCTCAGCATCGGCGTGATGCGCCGGACAGCGACGCGGCGGTTGGCACGCTCGGGCCCTTCCGTCTCCACCTTCAGGAACTGCTCGCCGTAGCCCTGCGTCACCAAATTCTCCGGCGGCACCTCGAACACCTCCGACAGGATCACCGCCACCGCTTCCGCGCGCCGGTCCGAGAGCGAAAGGTTGTCCTCCTCGCTGCCCACCGCATCGGTGTAGCCCTCGATCAGGAACACCTCGTCGGGCGAGCGCCGCAGAACGCGATTGATCGCGCCCGCCAGGCGTTCGAGCGTCGGCATCTGGTCCGCCGTCACCTCCCAGGAGCCGAACTCGAAGTTGATCTCGTCGAGATCGATGCGCCGCATGCGCGCGCGCAGCTCGTGGCTGTAGCGGATCTCGTCGAGCGAGTAGGTGCGGCCCAGCCGTTCCACCGGCGGCGCCAGCAGCGTCTCGTAGAGTTCATCCTCCGATGCACGTGAGTACTCGACGATATAGCGCTCGCGCGGAATGCGGATGACGGGCGGCGGCAGGTTGACGCTGATCTCGAAGAACGGCCGGTCGCGCCTGTAGAAGCGGCTGTTGTCGATCAGGACGATCTGGCGGCCCTGCGGCGTGCGCCGATAGCGGCGGATCAGCCGGCCGTCGTCGTCGACCTCGGACACGATCTGGATGCCGTCGCCGCGCGTGAAGATGTAAACGGTAATGCCGTCGCGCCGCCGCTCGGTGCGGACATCGCGTGTGACGAAGCGCAGCCGCGCGGTCTCGTCGTGCCGAATGACGAGGCGGTCCTTATCCTTCACGATGCGCCGCCTGTCCGGCTCGTCGATGACGATGCGCCCGCCTTCCTCGATGCGCCGCTGGCGCTGACGCTGGACGTCCTCGAGCCGATCGAGCCGCCGTTCGGTCGTCTTGAGATCCTTGGCGCGCTCGCGCAGCTCCTCCGCCCGCCGGCGCTGCTCGTCGGTGAGCTGCCGGGTGCGCTCGCCGCGCTGCTTGAGCTTGTCTTCGCGTTCCTTGAGCCGCCGCTCCTCCGCCTGGAGCCGCTCCTCCTGGCGCTTCAGCTCCTCCTCGTGCTGGCGCTGGTTGGCCTGCCGGGCCTTGGCGCGTTCCCGTTCGGCCGCCTCGCGTTCCTTAAGAAGCTTCGCGCGCTGCTGCTCGAGCTTGGCCCGCTCCTTGCGGGCCTCCTCGTCCTCGGCCTTGGCCTTTTCCTCGGTCGGCTTCTGCTCGCGCGTGAGCCTGGCGCGATCCGCCTTGTCTCTGCTCGGCCGCTCGGCCGCCTTCTTGTCCTGCTCTTGCTTGCGCTTCTCGGCCTCCGCTCGCGCCTGGTCCTCCTTGCTCTTGCGCTCGGCCTCCGACTTGGCGCGCGCCGCATCGTCCTTGGCGCGCTCCTGCCGGCGCCGCTCATCCTCGGCCTTGGCGCGCTCTTCCTCTTTGGGCCGCCCTTTGCGCTTGGCCTTGTCCTTGTCCTTGTCCTTGTCCTCTTCCGGTACCTGGGCATCGGGCGGCTGCGCCGCCTGCACGAGCCTGATCTCGGCGCGCGCCCCTTCGGCACGGGCCGCGAGCGGCATGGCGATCAGCATTGCGAGAGGGACGGCAACCGACAGGCTCGCGGAGAAGCGATTCATCAAGGTGACCTCGCGTATTGCCCGGCTATGGAAGAGTTAACGATGCGACGCGCTGAAAGTTCCGCGCTCGGCGCTGCCGCCATGACGATGGCTGCCGCAAGGACCGCAAGCGCCAAGCCGCCGTCCAAGGCCCCTATCGGCTTGTCTGGTCTTGCGCCTTGGAGGGCCCGCCTGCCCTCAGGCCGCACGCTTCACCGACCGAGCACGCTCCACGAAAAGCCGCGCCAGGGGACTCGTGGGCTTCGCCTCGACGCGCTCGGCCGCGAGGGCTGCGGCAAGGGCGCCATCGCCCGAACGGAAGGCCGCCTCGATCAGGGTCAGGTCGAGGATATCGCGCTGGGCGTGGCTGCCGCCGAACCGGTTGGCGATGTTGCGCACGGGCCGCAGCAGCCGGACGGTGTCGCCATAGTTGCCGTCGCCGAAGGCCTTGATCGCCATGGTCACGGCATGCCCGACCTCGCCCGTGAAGCGGGCGTTGTCGTCCGCCCGCCGCATCGCCTCGACCTGCGCCTCGATCACGGCCTGCATCGCCGCCGTCCGCCCCGCGCCGACGAAGGCCATCATCGCGTGCGCGTCGTTGAAGGCATAGGTGCCGGCGCCCGCGATCGGCTCCCATTTGTCCGCCACGGCCTGCCAGCGGTCGCCGACCTCGATGCCGCGCAGATGGAGCCGCCACAGCAGGGCGGAGGCGTCGATCATGTCGAGCACCACGCCCGAGCGGGCGCCGTAGATCGGCCCGTCGAACAGCGCCAGCACCTCGTCGATGTCGCCGAGGTCGAGATGGTAGAGGGCGAGGTGCCACCAGTTGTGGACGCAGAAGAAGCTCTCCCGCGACCAGGCGTCGGGGTCGGCGCGCATCCACGCTATGCCGTCGCGGTGGCGGCCCTGCATCTCCATGACGTGGGCGACCGCGTGCTGCGCCCAGCCGTCGCGCGGCTCGAGCTCGACGCCCCTGCGCCCCTGCGCCTCGGCCTTGGCGTACTCTCCCATCTCCTCGAGCCCGAAGGCGTGCATGCCGAGGAGCGCGTGATAGCCCGGCATGCGCGCCTCCCAGGCCGGCAGGGCGCGCGCGATGCGGTCGCGCAGCATGCGCGCATCGCCGATGAAGAAGTCAATGACATGACCCGCCTGCAGCGCGATCGCATCGCGCGGGTAGGCGATGGAGATGTCCTCGAGAGCGCGCGCGGCCGCGTGCCAGCGCCCATCGATGAGGTGTGACACGGCCTGGAGGTGGCCGCGCTCCCGGTCATTCATCGGCAGCCTCGCTGCTCGATCACGGAGCTCCCGGGCCGTAGCGATCAGGGTGGGCTCGGTGCCGAGCAGATGCAGGTAGGCGTTGAGGAGATGCCCCATCGGCATATCGGGACTGGCCTCGGCCGCGCCGGCCAGGGTGGCCACCGGATCGCCAATGTAGCACTGGAACTGGTGAACGGCGGTCTCGAGCCTGGTGAGGCCCTCTGCGCTCGCCCCGCTGACGGGCACGCCGAGGCTGTCCTTCGACTGCGTCATGATCATCTCCTTGTTGCTTTGGGTCCGCGGCTCTCAAGGCCCGGATCGGCGCGAAATATGCCGCCTCAAGGCCATCGCGCGCCAGTGAACTCGTGGTACAGGTAGGGCGCAGGGGCGCGAAAACGCCGATAACTCAACGGCTCGCGCCGCCTCGCGTGCGCAGGAGGGCGGCAGCGGGAAGGCGGGGCTGGCTCTCAACTGCACTTCAGGTACAGTTCGCCATGACCGAGACCATCATTCGCAAAGGCAGCGACACCCGCGAGCGGCTGCTCGAGCTCGCCGAGGCTGCCGTGCTCGAGAAGGGCTTTGCTGCCACCTCGATCGAGGAGCTGATTGCCGCGGTCGGCATCACCAAGGGTGGCTTCTTCTATCATTTCCGCGACAAGAGCGATCTCGCCAAGGCGCTGATGCTGCGCTACCTGGAGCGCGACAAGGTGATCCTCGACGAGATCTTCGGCCGCGCCGACGAGCTCAACGAGGATCCGCTGCACGGCTTCCTGGTGGCGCTGCGCCTGTTCGCCGAGATGCTGGCCGGGCTGCCCGATGCGCATCCTGGGTGCCTCGCCGCCTCCTTCTGCTACCAGGACCAGCTCTTCAACCGCGAGATCCGCGACCTGAACCGTTCGGGCGTGCTTGCCTGGCGGACCCGCTTCCGCGCCCGCCTCGACCGCATCGCCGCCCGGTATCCGCCGAAGATCGAGGTCGATCTCGACGCCCTCGCCGACATGGTGGCGGCGCTGGTCGAGGGCGGCATCATCCTGTCGAGGATCACGAGGGACCGGGAGGCGCTGCCCAAGCAGGTGCTGCTCTACCGCGATTTCATCCGCCTGGTGTTCCAGCCCTGACGGCCGATGCCGTCCGTGCCGTAGCGCGTGATCCCCTCGCGGTGCATGGGGTGAGGCTGCGCGTTGGCAACTGTTGCCAATCCCACTATACCTTGGCGGGAATCAGCGAGAATGGTCCTATGCCGACCCGCAACATCAGCCTCACGCCCGAGCAGGACGCCTTCATCGACGAGATGCTCAAGAAGGGCGAATACGCCAACGCGAGCGAAGCGGTGCGCGACGCCATCCGCGCGCTGCAACGGCGCCGCGCGATCGACGCACTCAAGCTCGAACGCCTGCGCCGGAGCATCGATGCCGGCCTCGCCGACCTCGAGCGCGGCGATTATGAGGACGTCGATGACGCCGACCTTGAAGCCTGGCTCGACCGCCTCGTCGACGCGCGCTGATCCTCCATGGCGCGCTACCGCCTCACGGGGTCGGCACGACGCGATATCGAGTCCATCTTGCGCACGAGCGAGGAGCGGCACGGCCGCGAGGCGCGCATCCGCTACGCCGCACTGCTGCTTGCCGCGCTGCGCCGCGTCGCCGAGGACCCGCAGGGGCGCTCGATTTCGGACCGCGGCGAGCTCAAGCCCGGCATTCGCAGCTTCCACATCCGCCACAGCCGCGGGGAAAGCGGCGAAACCCCGGTGGCGAACCCGGTGCACGTGATCTTCTATCGCGCCGTGCGGCCGGGCCTCGTCGAAATCGTGCGCGTGCTGCATGATCGCATGGAGCCGAGCCGGCATGTCGGCGGTCATGACCGCACGTGAAGTCCATACTTGCCCTTGCATGAGTTGCTGAATGCCCATTTTGAACTGGCTTACCCGTGACGAGGACATTCAGGCCGCCAAGCGCGTGCCCTATCGGCTGCTCGAAGAAGCGCCGGAGCTTTCGGCGGGCGACCCGAATGCGGGCAACATGCTTATCCAAGGCGATAATCTGGAGGCACTCAAGGCGCTGTTGCCGTTCTATGCGGGGCAGGTGAAGTGCATCTATATCGATCCGCCCTACAACACCCGCTCGGCCTTCGAGCATTACGACGACAATCTCGAACACACAAAGTGGCTCGCGATGATTTGGCCGCGGCTCGAATTGCTGCGCGACCTGCTCGCGAAGGACGGCTCGATTTGGGTGTCGATCGACGACAACGAGGGCCACTATCTCAAGGTGATCATGGATGAGGTGTTTGGGCGGCGCAGGTTTGTGTCAAACATTGTCTGGCAAAAGCGAACGTCAAGGGAGAACCGTGCGGCTGTAGCCGAAACCCACGACCACATTCTCGTCTATGCGATGCCGGGCGCGGTGGCGTGGAAGGAAGTTCGAAACCTTTTGCCCGACTCCGACGCAGGATATTCAAATCCAGACAATGATCCTAGGGGGCCATGGCGATCGATTCCATTTAGCGCACAAGGTTATCGGCCAAACCAAATGTATCCGATCACAACCCCGACTGGAGTCGTTCATCAACCTCCGCGTGGCAGGTGTTGGACCGCGACGGAGCCGGAGTATCTTCGGCTTCTGAATGACAATCGAATTTACTTCCCAAATGACGGAAATGGGCGACCACGTTCAAAAAAATTCAAATTTGAAGAGACTGGTTTGGTCCCCATGACAATTTGGCTCGCTTCCGAAGTAGGTGACAATCAGGCAGCGAAACGTGAGATTCTAGCCCTGTTTTCGGATGACGACCCATTCGGTACGCCAAAGCCAGAGAAGCTCATAGAGACAATCGTCGGCATTGCTACCAACCCCGGCGACCTTGTCCTCGATTCCTTCCTCGGCTCCGGCACGACGGCGGCCGTCGCGCACAAGATGGGCCGCCGCTACATCGGCATCGAAATGGGCGAGCACGCCGTCACCCATTGCGCGCCGCGCCTGAAGAAGGTGATCGAAGGCGAGCAGGGCGGCATATCGCAAAGCGTCGGCTGGAAAGGCGGCGGCGGCTTCCGCTTCTACCGGCTCGGCCCGCCCGTGTTCGACGAGGAAGGCCACATCCGGAAGGACATTCGGTTCCCGGTGCTGGCTGCCCACATCTGGTTCAGCGAGACGAACACGCCCTGGAAGGCCAAGCGCGGCACGCCGCTGCTCGGCTTTCACGACGGGCGCGCCATCGCGCTCCTCTATAATGGCATTCTCGGCGACAAGCGGCCGGACGGCGGCAATGTGCTGACGCGCGCGACGCTGGCCGAGATTCGCGAGCGGATTGCCAAGAAAGACCCCACGTTTAGGGGACCGATCACGGTTTATGGCGAGCAATCGCGGATCACCGCGCCAACGCTCGACCGCGAAGGCGTCACCTTCAAGCAGACGCCCTACGACGTCAAAGCAAGGCGATAGGGATCGTCCATGAAGCTCAAGCCCTATCAAGCCGACACCCTCGCCGTCCTTCGGCGCTTTCTCGAAGAAGCCCGCATCGCCGGGCCGAAGAACGCCTATGAGGCGATCACCAAGGAACCGGAACATGCGAAGCTCCTCGGCCGCTACCGCGGCGACTACACCGCGCTCGAAGCCCTCCCCGGCGTGCCGTATGTCTGCCTGCGCCTGCCGACCGGCGGCGGCAAGACGATCCTCGGCGCCCATGCCATCGGCGTCGCCCGCGACGCCTGGATCGAGAAGGACTGTCCCCTCGTTCTCTGGCTCGTGCCGTCGAACACCATCCGGCTGCAAACGGCCGAAGCTCTGAAAAACACGCGCCATCCCTATCGCCAGGCGCTCGATGAGGTGTTCGAGGGCCGCGTGCGGGTGTTCGACATTGCCGATTTCACCATGATCCGGCCGCACGACATTCGCGACAACGCCTGCATCGTCGTCGGCACCATCCAGACCCTGCGCGTGAACAACACCGAAGGCCGCAAGGTCTATGCGCACAACGAAAACATGGAACCACATTTCACCGCGGTGCCGAAAACGACGCCCGGGCTCGAGCAGCACGATGGGGGCGGACCGAAGTTCTCTTTCGCCAATCTTCTGCATATCCACCGGCCGCTGATGATCGTCGATGAGGCGCACAACGCCGTCACCGGCCTGACCCGCGAGATGCAGGCGCGGGTGAACCCGTGCGCGATCATCGAGTTCACCGCGACGCCGCGCTTCAACTCCAACATCCTGCACAGCGTCTCGGCCCAGGAATTGAAGGCCGCCGAGATGATCAAGCTGCCGATCATTCTGGCCGAACACGATTCATGGCAGAACGCGGTGAACGGTGCGATCGTGAGCCGCAAGGCGCTGGACGACGCCGCGAAGGGCGAAACCGACTACATCCGCCCCATCGTTCTGTTCCAAGCGCAGCCGCGGAACGAGGAGGTCACGGTCGAGGTTCTGAAAAAGCATCTCGTCGAGGTCGAGCAGATACCGGACGAGCGCATCGCCATTGTGACCGGCGACCAGCGGGAGCTTGACGGCATCAACCTGTTCGATCCGAAATGCCCGATCGAATATGTCATCACCGTCGAGGCCCTGAAAGAAGGCTGGGATTGTTCCTTCGCCTATGTGTTCTGTTCGGTCCAGCGTATCCAGAGCGCGACCGACGCCGAACAACTGCTCGGTCGCGTGCTGCGGATGCCCTACGCCAAGCGCCGGGCATCGGATGCGCTGAACCGCGCTTACGCGCACGTTTCAGAGGCGTCGTTCGGAGCGGCCGCCGCGAGCCTTGCCGACAAGCTCGTCGCCATGGGCTTTGAGGACGACGAGGCGAAAGAGGCGATCGAGCCCGCGCAAGGCCATTTCGACGAAACTGGCCTGTTCGCAGCGCGGGAAAAGCCGAAGCCGGTCTTTCGTCACACGATGGAAGCGACCCCCGAGGTCGTTTCAGTGCTCCAAGCGAACGCGCCCCAAGGCGTATCGGTCGTTGAAAAGGACGGCAAGGTCGAGATCGCCGTGACCGGCCGCATCGCACCGGAAATTGAATCCGCAATCGCGACCGCAATCCCCGCTTCGGAGCGGCAAGGCTTCGCGGAGGCCGTCCGCAAATACCGGGCAGAGACCAAGGACCAGCTTTCGCCAGCCGAACAGGGCGAGGCCTTCGTCGTGCCTCGGCTGATGGCGGAAGTGCAGGGCGAGCTGGAGTTTGCCGACACCGACGTTTTCATGGAGTTCCACGATTGGAAGCTCGCCGATCATCCCGCGCGTCTGGACGAGGGGGAGTTTTCCATCCGTGAGACAGCGCGCAGCTTCGAGATTGATGTCGATGGCAATCGCGTGACCTACCAGTTTGCCGATGAGTCGGAGCAATTGGCGCTCGACGTGGATGTCGAGGGATGGACGCCGCAGAACCTCGTGTTGTGGCTCGACCGCCAACTGCGCCAGCCGGACATTCATCAGTCGGACCTTTTGCGGTGGCTGACGGATTGCGTCGGTCATCTGGTCGGGCCGCGCAAGCTGCACATCGCCTCGCTCATGCGCACGAAGTTCATTCTGGCCCGCAAGCTGCGCGACCGCATCGCCGCGGCGCGCGCCACCGAGCGAAATGCCGTCTATCAGCGCTACCTCTTCGCACCGGACGCAAAAGTCGATGTTTCGTTCGACAGCGGCTTTGCGTTCCAGGACGGCATGTATGCGGATCAGAGGCGGCATCGCTATACGGGCCGCTTCCGCTTCGCCAAGCATTTCCTCGGCGCCGACGCCGTGCCGGCCTTCGACGGCGCGGAGGGCGGCGAGGAATTTCAATGCGCACAGGCGCTCGATAGTTTGCCGCAAGTCAAGTTTTGGATTCGCAACGTCGCACGACACCCGCAGTCGTTCTGGCTTCCCACCGCGAGCGACAAGTTCTACCCCGATTTCGTGGCGCAACTTAACGAGGGACGGCTATTGGTTATCGAATACAAAGGGGCGCTGCTCGCCGGCGCCGGCGTGGACGACACCAACGAGAAGCGCGCGATCGGCCGGCTGTGGGAGCAGCGAAGCAGGGGCAAGGGGCTCTTCCTCGTCGTGGAAAAAGAGATTGATGGCCGCGACATGCGCGCCCAAATGCTTGAAAAGATCGGCGGCTGAACCGATCGTTCGCTGATCGCCGGCGTCTTTTCGCGCCATGACATGAATTGGCGCCATAGCGCGAACGGTTGCGCGTCTTTTCAAACTGCTCCGAATAGCAATGCACCAAGGCCCGCCCCATCCTTGGGCGCATGTGGTCGCGCCTTGCCTCGTTCCTCGGCATTGCCCGCCGCCGCGTGCGCGAGGCATTGGCCGAGGCGGGCGTGGCGGCGCGGATCGACCAACTGGTGGCGAGGCTGCTCGCCGGATGAGACCCCTGTTGAGACCAGCGGCGGTGAAGTTTAACTTGACCTTAAGTCGGGGCACCCTATATTCGCGTCATAACTTCCTCCCCCGTCGGACACGCCGCGAGGCCTCCGGCGGGGTTATTGTTTCAAGAGCTTGCTCGATGCATTGACTCGGGGGGTCGCATCGAATGCCCCGGCTGCCGAACCCCATTCGCGCCGTCAGCTTCTTCGACGGTCAGAACCTTTTTCACTGTGCCAAGGCGGCCTTCGGCTACACCTATCCGAATTACGATCCGGTGGCGCTTGCACAAGCAGTCTGCGCGTCACAAGGATGGCAATCCGAGCAGGTCCGTTTCTACACCGGCGTCCCGATGCCGCCGACAACCCATTCTGGAATCATTTCTGGGTTGCGAAGGGGGCGCAGATGGGTCGCGAAGGCGTCCATGTGTTCACACGGCCGTTGCGTTACCGCAACCGGCAAGTGAGGATGCCGGATGGAAGCGTCCACACGTTTCTCGACGGCGATGAGAAGGGCATCGACGTTCGGATTGCGCTCGACATCATTCGCCTTGCCCATCAGAACAAATTCGACGTAGCGCTGGTGTTCAGCCGGGATCAGGATTTGTCCGAAGTCGCTGACGAGGTCCGCGTTATCGCACGCGAGCAGCAGCGCTGGATCAAGATTGCATCTGCATATCCGTACAGCCCAGCAGTTCGAAACGCCCGCGGCATAAACAAAGCCGACTGGATTGCCATTGACCGCGCCACCTATGACGCTTGTCTCGATCGCCGCGACTACCGGCCGAAGAAGTAAATTAACTTGGGTTGAGCGGCCTTGATGCTTGCGACTACCAATCTTCCCCAAACCCTCCGAATACCAATGCGCTGAAGCCCGCCCCATCCTGGCGGGCATGTGGTCGCGCCTTGCTTCCTTCCTCGGGCTTGCCCGCCGCCGCGCCTCCGCCCTCGCCTGCCTTCAGGCGGCGAGCTTCTCCGCGAGGCTCTCGAAGAAGCGCCGGCCGTCGATGCCGCCGAGCAGCGGCTCGTACAAGCGCTCCGGGTGCGGCATCAGGCCGAGGATGCGCCGCGTCGCATCGCAGATGCCGGCGATGTTGCGCTGGGAGCCGTTGGGATTGGCCTCTGCCGTGGCCCGGCCGGCCTCGTCGACATAGCGGAACACCACGCGACCCTCGCCTTCGAGCCGATCCAGCGTGGCACGGTCGGCAAAGTAGTTGCCGTCGCCGTGCGCGACCGGGATGCGGATCACCTCGCCCTCGGCGTAGCGGCTCGTGTAGATGGTGCCCGTTTGCTCGACCTTGAGCCACACGTCCCGGCAGACGAACTTGAGCGAGGCATTGCGCTG
>DATLZB010000214.1:0-2001 GCA_035574175.1 Hyphomicrobiaceae bacterium | reverse complement strand
CATCCCATTCGCTCGGATCGTAGCGGCGTCCTCGCCATGGCACGCCGTATTGCCGTGCGAGGATCTGGTACATCCGCCGCACGCGAGCCCCCTCGATGCCGCGCAGCTGGTCAATGCTCCGCCGCTCTGGCGCATCCTCCTTGAAGCGCATCGCGTACATCTTCCGCACGATCCTTAGGCGGGCAGTATCGTCGAGCGCGAGTTTCGCCTGGTAGAGGAGCCTGTCGGACCGTGCACCACCAGGCTGTCCTGCTGCGTAGAGCCGTACTCCCGCTTCACCCACCCAGACGAGCAGACAACCAGCCCGTGCTGCCAGCGCGACTGCCGCATGACTCACACGGGTTCCCGGTTCCAGCAGAAGACAGGCCAAACCGCCAACCGGGATGTGCGTACGGGTGCCCGACGCATCGACAAACACGAATGCGCCATCGAGCACGTCGAGGCGGCCTTTCTCGATAAACAGCAGGGAGGAGCGCTCCTTCAGCGGAATCGGCCGGGGCGGCGGCAGGCCGGGCAGAGCGTCAGACACGGCGAATGAGCAGAAGCCCGAAACCGAAGGCCTTGGCCGGGCCGATCCCACTGAACAGGGCAGCGCGGAACCGACCTGGATCGATCACGGTTAGCACACCGTCGAAGTCGAGACTTGACAGGCGGATTGGCTGCCCACCTGAGCCGGTTTCGAACCGGTGCTGGATGTATCCATCCACCCGCACTGCGGCCGGCTCTATGGCGAAACCGTGCCGGGCCGAACGCCCGGTAAGCCAGTCCAGCCCCGCTTGCTCGACGAGCGCCGGTTGCGACGGAACTTCGGCGCCCGCTCGCTTAAGCCGCCACTTCAGATCCATCACCACATCCGCCCGTTGCGGCTTGCCACTCTCGTGAATCCGCTTGACGACCGGATTAGCACGCAGGGAGAAGGCGAGGCGCTCACCGGACCTGACTTGTGGATCGTAGGGCTTGGTCTCGATTCGCCAGAGATCGTGCCGGTCCGTTGGCGCACGCGCAGAGACGGCAATGAATTCGCCAGGGCCACTGGTCTGCCGGAACAGGAAATCGCGTTCCTGGTCGCCTGTACAACCGAAAAGCGACCACACGAGGCGGTGGGCATCGTAGGCAGTACCGGCAGCGATCCGTTCGGCGAGCAGGGCAGCCAAGCTGCCAGCGGCTCCCGGATCGTGGCGGAGCGAAAGGCGACTGATATACATGATCAAGCACCTCCTCTCCGCGTCCCGCCATCCACTCGGTTTGGCACCGCCCCTATCGCCTCGCTCCGGCTCGCAAACTGACGGCGTGTGCGTGATGCGATGCCGTCACGCAGCATTATCCGGCGCGTCTCGACTGGCCTGTCACCCGGCGCATCAGGGTCCCAGGCCAGCAGCGCCGCTGCCGGCTGTCTCGGATATAGCCGACGGATGAGATCGGACGCGGGAAAACCAGCCGCTTCGAAAGCCGCCACGAGGCCGGGTGCGGACACAATCTCTGCCCCGAGCGGCAAAGCTGGCGGGCAGGAGCGGCGCCCGAGATACAGGTGATAATGCGGCCAGTCGAGTGCCGCCTTGAGGGCCTCCAGTGAATAGGCAGCCGCCTCGCGGGGCCATAGGGCGACCGTATAGAGCGCATCGGCATAGTAGTCGCGCGCCGACACGATCGTGTTGAGCTGCTCCTCGGCGAGTTCCGCGTGCCGCGTCGGCCATGTCTTGCCCCGGCGCTGCGACGGGACCTGGGCGGTGTGGAAATCGCGTATGGGAACACCCGGTGCATCGACACGCACGGCAAAGCCATAGCCGCCATCCAGAGCGCGATGCGCATCATCGTCGTTCCGGTCTATTCCAAGCGCGGCGGCGACGAGCCCCAGCACGGCCGACTTGCTCGGCCGGCTGTAGCTTCCCCGGCGCTCGCCGACTGCGATATCGCCCCAGGCTGCAAGCGGGCCGTAGAGGCGGAATATCAGGAACTCCGGCATGGGATCACGCCTGGGCGTGTGGCGGCGCGGTGACGAAC